>JAAXIL010000187.1 GCA_012270355.1 Psychrobacter sp. | reverse complement strand
TCTACCCTTCATCCACCTATCGACCCGATCACTGAACTTGGCGTATTGTCCGTTCCTGATGGCACGTTTACTAAAACCAGTGAGCCCAAGCCACAAGTGGTAAACGTGTTAGAATACAGGTTTTCACCATTAACTAACAATAGTAAAGAGAAAGCACAAACCGCATCCCCCATCGACCTAACGAACGACAAAACAGACGATCATGAAACCATCCTCCACACTTATTTACCCAATGAGCCCGAGTATCATGATTTGTAGAACGAAGAAATAGAAACGGAAGCCGTCAGCACACAGATAGGCGATGGGCAACGGTTAGATAACTCGGCGGTCGATGCGTTTTATGCCAGTCATGACCTTAATTTTTCAGGACTCAACTCAATCAGCAAGCGAGAAGGCATCGGGGTCAGCTATGTGACCTTGCTTTCAAATCGACAAACCGCCAGCGTCAAAGCGTTACTTGGCTCAGGAGGCAAAAGACTTAATAATCCCGATCCGACTGCCCGCATCCATCGCACAGGTAATTTGCTGTTGACAGGGGTCATGATTCCGCATGGTGACTCGTTATCCGAATTGCTATTAAGCGATGAGTATGACCTCAAGTTTTATAACCCGCATGAAACTCGTGCCATCACCATTTTAGATAAGCCCTATTATCTGTCGGCAAATTTCTCTGCGAGCTACGGTATGTGGCTTGCTGAAAACCAGTTGAATAACGTCGGTTATTTCAGTTTACTAGCCAGACAACAGTCTTTGACGCTACCACAACTGTTTATGCTCGAGCCTTATGACCCGAACAAACGCATCATCATCATGTTGCACGGGTTAGCTTCTAGCCCTGACACTTGGGTTGGCGTGACCAACGACATATTTAACGATGAAAAATTGCGGGACAACTATCAAGTTTGGCAGTTATTCTATCCCACTAACGTACCCATTTTGGAAAACCGTTATCAAATTCAGCAGTTGATTGACAATGCTTATCAGCAAAACGATGCTGACGGCAATGACCCCGCCAGCAAACATGGCGTATTGATTGGGCACAGCATGGGAGCGGTGCTGGGGCGGTTGATGCTTTCAAATGACAACTTAGAAACCAAGCTACAAACTCAACTCGATACCCTGCCTGCCAACGACAAAAACAGGCAACTGAGTGATTTAATTTTAAAAGTTAGCAGTGCCGATACCATAAAGAGCCGTTTGCAATTAAGCCCACTAAAAGGCATCGATGACGCTGTGTTTATTTCTGCCCCGTTTCGTGGCACCGATTTTGCCGATCGCTGGTTTACCAAAGCCCTTCGTCGTATTATTCAATTGCCTGCAGGCTTCGCCCAAACCATTCAAGGAAATTTAAAAAGTATCGCCACCGAAGGCGAATTGGCACAAAATCCACTGGGTGCGTTGTATCTTGAAAATGGGGCAAGTCAGCTAAGTGATAAGTCCTCATTTATCCAACTCACTAAGGATGTGTCAATTGCCGATGGCATTGAGTATCACTCTATCATTGCCAATGATGACCCCGACATAGCACAAGGCATCGCCAATTTGCAGGACGATAGCCCATTGCTGGATTTGTCCCAGCCTGTCACCGACTCTGACTCTACTCAGTCCATAACTCAGTCTTCTCGAAACACTGCAAGCCGTTCAGACAATAACACCTCGACTATTGGTAGCAATGTCATTGATAACTCAAATAAAGCAGGGCAAGAGGGGGAAAACACAACAAAAGAAGGACCAGCTAAAATAGCATCAATAAATGTGGACGGTCAATTATCAGACGAGTTGACCAAAGACCTATCCGATGGCATTGTGCCGTATGCCAGTGCCCACCTTGAAGGTGCAAAGTCTGAAACCATCATCACGGGCGGACACAGTATTCAAGAAACCCCGCAAGCCGTACTGACCTTACGTAAGATTTTGCGACAGCATTTGCGGGATTATCCTATCGAAAACAAATAACGCCTTTATTGTGAAACAATTGTACCTTGGATCGCATCTCGCACAGGCTTAAAACTGCGACGATGTTTGGGTAAGACCCCATGTTCAGCGATGGCTTGTAGATGAGCCTTGGTTGGGTAGCCTTTGTGTTTATCCAGCCCATACTCGGGGTGAAGCTTAGCGTCATTGATTAAATCATTATCCCGGGCGACTTTTGCTAACACGCTTGACCCAGCAATGTCGGGATGTCTGGCATATCCCCTAACCATAATATCGCAATTGACATTATTTTGCGAAATACCCTGCTTCGCCAGTTTTTGCCAATCAAACTTTGGTAGCTGATTACCATCAATAGCTAACGTAAATTTAGGTGACGTCTTTACACTAATTTGTTTTGCTAGGGATTGTGTCTGCCATTCATTTTGTATGACATGCATTAAATGCTCACCTGCCAATCGCATCCCGAGCATCGTTGCTTGAAAAATATTGATTTCATCAATGACATTAGCTGGCACATCAACAAGCACATACGCCAATGCTTCATTCTTAATAGGATGAATAAGGGCTTGCCGTTTTTTATCACTCAACTTTTTTGAGTCGGTTAGATTTGCGAGCGGTGTATCCGCTAATTTATTCTTCAATAAGTTGTCATTGCATAAAACGTCCAGCCCTTTTACCCAATTAGAGGGTAAAATCAGTCCCGCCACGACGACACTGCCATACAAAGGACCTCGCCCGACCTCATCAATCCCGATGGTAAAGTGGCATTCTTCAGTAGCAAGGACTTCACCAATTTTATCAGCATTAAATCTACCTTCAATTAGAGCAGGCTTTAATTGCTTTGAGACGAAATGGGTTTGTTTAATCGCATGATATGACATTGAGTATCTTGAAATCCTTTCAATGAATGACATAAAAAAACCCATCTACGCTTGTAGATGAGTTCATTAATATTTTAAAGGTTATACGTTAGCTTATTTATTAGCAGATGCCTGAGCAGCAGCAACTTCAGCAGCAAAGTCTTCTTGCTTCTTCTCAATGCCTTCACCCACTTCAAAACGAACAAAGTCTTTAACTGTTACGCCATCCGCTTTTAGGACGTCGCCGACTTTTTTATCATTGTCCATGACGTATGGCTGACGCACCAACGTCACCTCATCAAGGTACTTACGCAAGCTGCCTTCAATCATTTTTTCGATGATGTTGTCAGGCTTGCCAGATTCACGAGCTTTGGCTTCTGCGATTTCTTTTTCACGAGCCAATACATCAGCGGGCACGTCAGTATCATTGACTGCGACTGGGTTAAATGCTGCAATGTGCATCGCTAAGTTTTTGCCAGTCTCATCATTGCCACCTTCGGTTGATACCACGACGCCTATGCGAATACCGTGACGGTACGAAGCCAGGTTGTCGCCTTCAACGATTTGTGCACGGCGGACTTGGATGTTCTCACCAATTTTTTGCACCAAAGCAATTCGTGCTTCTTCAACGCTTTGCCCATCCGCATAATCAAGCTCGGCAATTTTAGCCACGTCGGTAGTATTGTTAGCAAGGGCAATTTCAGCAACTTTATTGGCAAACGCTGTAAAGTTATCGTCTTTTGCGACAAAGTCAGTTTGACAGTTTACTTCTAAAAGCAACGCCTTATTGCCTTCTTGAGCAATCACAATTGCACCATCTGCTGCGATATTGCCAGCTTTTTTAGCCGCCTTGGCTTGTCCAGACTTACGCAAGTTATCAATGGCAGTTTCGATGTTACCATCAGCTTCTTCCAAAGCTTTTTTACATTCCATCATACCGAGACCAGTACGGTCGCGGAGCTCTTTAACGAGTTTGGCAGATACAGTCGCCATAAATTACCTCTTTATTTGATATGGGTATTATTTTAATAAAAATTTAAAAAACGAAAATAACTATAATAAATGCTAATAATGACAATGGCATGACGGAAATTCACATCATGCCATTGATTCTAATCAACTCAACATAATCATCTTAAATCATCGATTTAGTTGATGTTAGCTTCACCTTCAGCAGGGTGTTCAACCGCAGGCTTTTCTTCAGCTTGCTCTACTGCATTATCAGAAACATTAGTATCAGTTGGCGCTTCAGTTTCGGCTTGTGCAGGAGCCGTTTCATTAGCTACTGGCTCAGGGCTACCACCTGCTTGAGTTTTTGCATACTCTTTACCAGCAATGATAGCATCTGCCATTTTGCTAACGTATAAGGTCACCGCACGAATCGCATCATCGTTGGCAGGAATGACATAATCAACATTATCTGGGTTAGAATTAGTATCAACAATACCAATTACTGGGATACCAAGGTTTTTGGCCTCTTTAATCGCGATGGCTTCGTGATCTACATCCACCACAAACAAAGCATCAGGCAAACCGCCCATGTCTTTGATACCGCCTAGCGATTTTTCTAACTTTTCCATATCCCGAGTACGCTCTAGGGCTTCTCGCTTCGTTAATTTGGCAAATGTACCATCTTCAGCTTGTTGTTCAAGTTCCTTTAGGCGATTGATGGATTGACGCAAAGTTTTCCAGTTGGTCAACATGCCACCGAGCCAACGATGGTCTACGTAAGGCATTCCAGCTCGCTGAGCTTGTTCACGAATGATACCACTTGCAGCACGCTTGGTTCCCACAAACAAAATCTTGTTGCGTTTAGAAGCAAGATTATTAGCATAGCTGAGGGCATCATTAAATGCCTTCACTGTGTGCTCAAGGTTGATGATGTGAATTTTATTGCGTGAACCAAAGATATATTGATTCATTTTTGGATTCCAAAAGCGGGTTTGGTGTCCAAAGTGTGCCCCTGCTTGCAACAAATCTCGCATTGGCATTTGTGTTGGGTTTGACATAGTGTTTCCTTAGATTTTGGGTTATGCCTCCACACCACAAAATTCACTGATTCATCAACACGCATTCATGTATATACATGAATTAATCAAGTTGATAAACACCCAGCAAATTTTAACCGTGATGTGTGTGTCATTGGTAAATTAACAAACGTTTTAATTGATAAATGACGACCGTCATAAAATCAAGTGACGTATTATATCAAATTAAATCAATATATGCTATTAAAAAACCCTTTCAATAAGCTAGGTTGGCACTTATCAAAATATACTTATAGAGCCAAGATAAAAGCTCTCTTTAATAGGGTGTTTAGAATATGTTTGAGCATCTATATGATATGTCTATATAAGCTAACCATATTTATCTGTCTGCTTGCTATGTTTAAGCTGTAATCAGAATCGTCTAAATAGTAAATGTTTAGCTGTAACTCACTGATTATGATTTATTTAAACATTCTCGAATAATGTTCAATCCTTTCATTAAAATATCATCATTAACCGTCAATGGCACCATAATACGGATAGCATTACCATACATACCACATGAAGCTAGAAGTAAACCTTTTTCAAACGATTCACTTTTGAGCTTTGCTGTCAATTCTGTATCTGGTTTACCATTAGCATCAACTAAATCAAATGCGAGTATGACTCCTTTATGGCGAATGTTCGCAACTGCCAGAATAAGTGCCCGTACGACCAAAGCAAGTTTGCACTTCATCTATGATGAGCAAAATGCCATGCTCATCGCAAATTTGGCGCAATGATTTAGCAAAGCTTGGTGTGACTTGATGAAAACCGCCAACAAATGAAATCACGCCATGACGACCAGTTTTTGCACGAGCTATTTTGATGGCGATTTAGCCAATCTTTTGGCACCAGTATTTGGTCACGACATAGTCTTCGATGCCATATTTAGACCCTTCACGCCCAAAGCCAGATTGCTTCACCCCACCAAATGGGGCGGCAGCGTTAGAAATCGCACCAGTATTTTGCCCAACCATGCCATACTCCAACGCTTCGCAAACCCGCCACGAGCGGGCTAAATCATTGGTATAAAAGTAAGCTGCCAAGCCAAAAATGGTGTCGTTGGCACGTTGAATCACATCGGCTTCATCATCAAAAGTCATGATGGCAGTGATGGGGGCAAAAATTTCGGTATTTGCAATGTCCCTGTTCTGTGTCACGTCAGTTATTCCTGGTGGCTCACAGCATAAATCGCCTGCCTCATGAGGGCGTCCCCCAGCATTTAGGGTAGCACCTGCCTCCATTGAGGATTGCAACAAATCTTTGGCTTTATCGACCGCTTCTTGGTTAATGAGCGGTCCAAGGTCTGTGCCTTCTTCCATACCGTTACCCACTTTCAGTTCAGCGACTTGTTTGACATAGATGTCTACAAATTTTTCTTTAATATCACGATGTACATAAATGCGGTTGGCACAGATGCAAGTTTGCCCTGCATTGCGATATTTGGCTGCTATCAAGCCTTCTGCGGCTGCTTCCAAATCAGCATCTTCAAACACGATAAAGGGGGCATTGCCACCGAGCTCCATCGATAGCTTTTTGATGGTGTCAGCACACTGTGCCATCAAAGTCCGTCCGACTTCGGTTGAGCCTGTAAAGGTCAGTTTTTGGATACGCTCATCACCTGTAAGCACCTCACCGAGCACTTTAGATTTACCCGTGACGATTTGCAAAACACCCTTTGGAATACCTGCCTGCAATGCCAGCTCACCGAGTGCCAATGCGGTAAGCGGCGTCTCAGAAGCGGGCTTCACAATCATGGTACAACCTGCGGCAAGAGCAGGGGCAACTTTGCGAGTAATCATGGCAGCAGGAAAGTTCCAAGGCGTAATGGCAGCACAGACACCCACCGGTTGTTTGAGCACAACAATTCGTTCATTAGAATTTTTGGCAGGGATGGTGTCGCCATAAATCCGTTTAGCTTCGGCACTAAACCAACGAATATAACTGTTGGCATAATCCATCTCCCCTCGGGATTCTTTAAGGGGCTTGCCCTGTTCGGCAGTCATAATACGGGCTAAATCTTCTTTATGGGCATCGATAAGATCTGCCCATTTACTAAGTAATGCACTACGTTCATCAGCGGTTTTGTTTGCCCATATTGGTTGCACTTTCTTGGACACACCGACGGCATCTAAAACTTGCTCACGACTTAGAATTGGCACGGTAGCGATAGTCTCACCGTTAAATGGATTGGTCACTTTTATGGTTTCACCACTATCAGCAGACACCCAGCCCCCATCATTTAATTCGTTGGTGTCCGAACCTTCGCTGTCCAAACCAACAAGGCATTGGGTCTTTAATAAATTAGTGTGTTTAAGAGTTAGCATATTATTTCCTATAGATTTATCAGTTATGAGAGTTATGAAAATTTCGCCATCAAACCTAAATTATGGCTTAGGATGTAACACATATTTACTGGCTTGATAGGCAGACAAGCCTTATTTGCCAAGTTCACGCCCGATACCACTGTGTTTGAAGCCGCCCTAAACTACTTCAGCTAACACAATTTGTTCTTCATTTAGCCAAATGTGACCAGCTTGAACCGCCCCGGGATTGTCGGAGACTCAACGCTCCAAGAGAATACGACAATGAA
>JAAXIL010000082.1 GCA_012270355.1 Psychrobacter sp. | reverse complement strand
TACGCTACAGTTAATCCGCCTCGTATTAGCTCGTTTCTCAGATTTGATAAATGGGCACGCCCTAAATATCTCTTTAAGTTCAAGACAAATCGAAAACTTATGGCAACCCCTCGTCTCACATTACACCGAAGCCCATCGGCATTATCACGACCTATCACACATTGCTTTTTTGTTTAGGCAGTTTGATAGCATAAAACCAAATCTCATTTATCCCGACAGCGTGGCGTTGGCGATTTTCTACCATGACGTGATTTACAATACTCAAAACTCATCCAATTTATCATCTGCCCTTAGCAACGAACGCCAATCCGCCAACTTTATGCAACAGCAGTTAGACAGCCTCGTTCCGCAATCGCTTATCAATCAAGCCTTTAATCTTATTTTGCTTACCGAAAAGCATGAGTTGAATGACGATGATAACCACGACTTTCAAAACGATGCTCGTTATTTTTTGGACATGGACTTAAGCATTTTGGGGCAGTCTGATGAGGTTTACGAGGGGTATGCCAAAGCCGTGCGGTTAGAATACGCTCAGATTTCTGATGAGCTTTACCGCCAAGGGCGAGTGCAGGTCTTAACTAACTTCCTAAACCGTCCTCGCCTTTATTTTACCGATGACTTTTATGATCGGTTTGAGCAGACGGCTCGGGCGAACCTTGAGCGGGAAATTAAAAATTTATCGGTTTGGGTTTGACACTTACTTATAAACTTAACATAAAAAAAATCGCCCCCAAATGGATGCGATTTTAGTGTTTTATCATTAGATGACTTACTTAAATTACTCAGCAAAATCCAGTTCAAACACCCGAGTTGTACCACTCACTTCAAAACCAACAATCAGCAATGGCTTACCGTTGGGCGAATCGTCAGCAGACACAAAAGTCAAGCCTTCAGGACCTAAATCCCCATCCGCATCTGGGTCTGCGGTGCCATCCGATGCCGATTCCAATTTAGCATCATCAAACGTGCGGGTATTGATTTCGCCCAAAAATTCCACTGCTGTCGGGTCAGTCACATCAAACGCCATGACGCTTGAGATACGCTCAAGCCCAATAAAGGCGATGGTTTGCGAGCCGACTTTGCCGATGGTCACGCCTTCAGGTTCAACGCCTTTATTGTCACTGCGGTCATCAAGGCTATTATCATCGTTGCTGGCGTTAAAGTTGTCGGGATATTTGTCGGCAGTGAACTGTGCCATGAAGTCGCCACTGTCATAGACAGGCTTGGTCATGTCAGTGGTATCCCAAATGCTAAACGAGCGAGCTCCAAAGCTATATAATGCCTCATAAACACCGTCATTGTCGGTATCACCAAGCACTGACGTGAAGTCAATTTTGCCCAAGGCTTCGTTATCGTCGCACGCCATGCCGTTGCACGAGGTTTCGTTAAACACGCTGGTATCTACCGTCACGTCTTCAAAGCCAATTTCTTCACTGAAGTCACCCCATTCTCTAGCGTCGCCTTCGTTGGCAGTCACTAAATAGGTTTTGCCATTCACTGCATAAGTTGCAATCGCATCGGGCTGATACATGCCCATGATAGGCCAGTTTTTTATGTTGATGGCGTCGTCTTTGTTGCTCACATCCAAACCGTTGCCCGCAAGCGAATGATCTTTTGCACCGAGGGCATAAATGTCGCTCACCGTCGCACTCATCACGTCCACTACCGCAATGGCATTGTTTTCTTGAAGGCTGACAAACGCTGTTTTACCATCTTCACTCAAGGCAATGTATTCAGGCTCTAAGTCTTCCGCAACCGTGCTTGCTGTGCCGTCGGCTTTTTCGCCAAAAATTCGCATGCCAGCATCCATAAGCGACTGTTTTTGCGAGTTAAAATCAGTAAAGGTAGCCGTTTTAACGATTGGACGATTTAAGTCCATGACATTAATCACACTGACCGAACCCTCGGGGTCAATTACGTAATCGTCGTCAGGCTCGCCTTCATTCGCTACTAACGCATAATCCCCATCGGGGCTAAAGGTCACCATATCAGGCAAAGCTCCCACTTCGACACTACTTAATCTTTCCAGCGTGTTGGCATCATAAAATGCCACGAATCCGTTGTCTGTCTTGCTATCCGCTTGCACCGCCAGTGCCATCACGTCGTCATGAATTGCCACGCTGTTGACTGCTCCGCCTAAATCTGAAGCATCCAACGCTTGCACGAAAGTGGGATTGGTCACGTCGGGCATGGCCCGCACGTCAATGTTGCCATTTTGGGCATTGACCACGAAACTGCGTTTGCTGGCAGGATGATAGGCATTGATTTCCGAAGCCGACTCATCAAATCCGCCATGCGTATAACCACCGACGGGCCGAAATGTGACTGTCGAATAATTGGTCTCAACAACGGGGGTGCTAGGCGAATCGGAAGAACTGTCATCGTCATCATCAAAGCAAGCGGATAAACCGACGGTTGATGTTAAGAGGGCGGTTGCAAACAGGGCTTTGCTCACTTGACGAATAGAATTTAAAGTGCAATTTAGAGTAAAGGTTGGCATGAGTTGCTCGGATCGGTGATGAATGTAACTATTAATGTTAACGATCAATCATGAAAATTTGATGACATCATTACTCAAAACTCAAGCCAAAACTTCTAACCCTATCGAGCAAACCAAAAAACCCCCGCTAAACTTTAATTCACGGGGGTTTTATGTATTCAAAACAGTTTAATCAATTAGGGTATCATCTTTTCTTTAAACGATAGCCGACCACTGCCGTTTCATTCAAGCCGACGCCTTCTAGCGTCCAACGCAATTGTTTGTAGTATTGAAGCGGAATTTCTTGCATCTGCCCGCCGACTTGACCTCGAAGAGGAAAGCGGTTGAACTGTCTATCATCAATGCTGGCATACGTCTGCGTGTCGGGATACACGTTGCCAACGAGCTCAAATCCGTCTGGAATTTTACTGGTGACGGTCATCGCCCGTACCCGATCAGAGCTATTGTTGGTGAGATAGGTGCGATATTCAATCATGTCGCCCGATTTGAGTTGCGTCGAGGCATCCGCAGGCGTGAGTTCCAACTGTCCTTGTCCGTTACTTTTTACCGCAATAGCCACCGTTTTGGTACTGATGGCTTGGCTGGTAGATCCTACTGCTCCGCTATTTACGGCATTATTGACATAAGCAGGTTGTGCCATTGGATTAAGTGTAGGGTTAGACATTGAATTAGGCATTGGTGTGGTGCCTTGTGCCACGAGCTGAGCGTTGGTCGCCGTGGTTGGCGTGTCCATTTCAGGCTCAGGTGTGGGTAACATCGCCAAAGCAGGCACACTCATGGCATATAGCAGAGACATGGTGAGGGCAGAAGAGGTGATAAAACGAGTCATTGACATCCCTTAAAGTAATTTTTTAATAGCAAATGGCAAAATTTCCATCATTTATTATGGCATTGAAATCTATCTTGCTCAACGTACAAATGCTGAGGAATTGTTAGCAAATTCTTTCCACTAAAAAAACCCCTTTTAACAGCGTTTAAAAGGGGTCAGTATCTATTTACATACTGGCGTTATTTCAAACAGACGATTGATAGCAAGCAGTATTAGTAACGTGTAATGAGTGCAATTGGCTGATCATCACCCATCACATCTTTAGGCAAGAACACCACCTCGCCCCCATTGTGCATCACCAGCTCAATGATTTCACCCACCGCATCATCGGTCACGCCTTCGCCTGTTGCATCATCGGTTGGGATGAGAGTCTGAGCTTTCTCATCAATTTTGGCAGATTGAATGTAACCGGTTTGCACATACAAGGTTTCGCCTGCCCCTTGGAATGCTGACTGATAAATATCTTGCAAATCAGTACGTACCAAGTCGCCACCTCGGGCTTCTTCAATACGTCCTATGGCTTGCTCATGTAACGATTTGCGATAGCCTTCAATCGCCTCTTGTACGCCATCAATAATGTGCTGTGCTGAACCGTCTTCTAAATCGGTCACATTATCGACGGTCGCAATGATATTATCGGGACGGTCGCACACCTCTTTATAGAAGCTGATATTACGAGCATCACCGACGATGATGAGTGGCATTTTATGCTCGCCCCACAGCTCTTGCACGCTCTTATCGACACGGTTTAAAAACTCTTTTAGATAGTTGTCTTCGTTCGATGCCGCAGAACGGTCTGCACCGCTTGTGGTGTGCAGCGTCGTGTTTTCAATCGGGAATGGAATGTGCTCCATGTGGTGTTGCTCGGTGTCGTTTTTATCAAACTCCACCACTACACGGTCATTGGCCGCTTCGATTAGGCGGGCGTGTTCACGAGTAATCACGACGGCATAAAAATGCACAGCACTCGCCATATCTCGCACCAAATCACGTGTGGCAAAATGGTCGGCAATCACCACACGCTCTTCGGTGTCGAGGGGCATACGGATGACTTCGGCATCATCCTTGTGAGCAAAAATGGCGACCGCGTCGAGGGTACACTTATGGGCCCGCCCAGCCCCTGTGGCGTGGATACGTCCTAAAACTTCAGTGGCAGTATGATTGTCGTACTCACTTTTTAGCCGATTTTCGGCTTCTTTAAGTTGATTTTTTAGGGCAATTGGATCTTGCTCATTGGCTGGGTGTTCCCGATGCGTTTTCACAAAAATGCTGACTGCAGGATCGGCTTTGATACTGCGAAGGTTCTTTAAAGTGGCTTTCATAAATAGCTCCTTTTTTTATTAAATTTTTAAAAAAAATGGTTCAACTTTGATGTGATTGAATTTAGAAATTAAATCAACCATCAAATTTACAAAATTTATTGATTTCGTCTTATATGTTTTAGAATGCCATCTTACAACCTTGCACTCCATAACCGTTTTGCAAGCAATGTTGGCGAGTTTGTAACGGGTATTTGACAGCTATTACAAGGTTTTCCGATAACGTAATGGGCGGATTTATAGATGAGTTGGACTTGTAAGCCATAAGCATCATGCCCATAAAGTAGCTAAATAAAGTTAAACAGTAATAGGCAAAGTCACCTAGACACCATATAAGACATTGATAGGAAACCGTATGACGACTGACATAACCCCTCGCCCCGCAACCGATAATTTACACTTAGTTGATTTTGCCAATGCCCAACCCGAAACGCTTGCAGAGCAAGTGACAAATGCCATTGAGCAGGGTCAGACGTTCTTACAAAACTTAAGCGACACGCCTGCTTCTAGTGAGCAAGCCTTGCAGGACATCATCGACTTTGACCATCTTGGGCGAGGGCTTGACCGAGCGTGGGGTATCCTCTCGCATCTCAACAGCGTGATGAGCAATGATGAGACCCGCGATGCCCACCATGCCACATTGCCCAAACTGTCTGCTTACAGCACCGAGGTCGGACAACATAAACCGTTATACGCTCGTTACAAAGCGGTAGAAAATGATGCAGAATTTTTCTCGAGTCTTTCACCTGCCCGCCAGCGAGCCATTACGCTTGCCGTGCAAGGGTTCGAACTGGCAGGCATTGGGTTACCTACCGACGAGCAAGCCAAGTTTGCCGACATTCAATCACAGCTGTCCACCTTGTCCGCTAAATTTGCTGACAATGTGCTGGATGCCACCACCGCTTATGCGTTGCCACTTACTAACGAACAACTGGCAGGTATCACAGACACGGGGCTTGCGATGCTCCATCAAGCAGGTGAGCAATTTAAGTCCCAACAGGTTGAGCAAGGCAAACTGACACAAGCTGAAGTCGATGCCCTGCCCACACCCTACCCTGTTGCCACGCTCGATATTCCTGTTTATCTAGCCATCATGACCCACGCCGAAGACCGAGAGTTACGACAAACGCTATATACCGCTTATGTGACTCGGGCATCTGAGTTGAGCGAACAAAAAAATAAAGACGGTAAACCGCTTGATAACGGCGACATTATGAGTCAAATCTTGGCATTGAGAGAACAAAAAGCTCAGTTGCTCGGATTTACAAACTTTGCCGAATTGTCGTTGTCAAAAAAGATGGCAGATAACGTGGATACCGTTGAAACTTTTTTGCTTGAGCTTGCGGATAAAGCCACGCCCTTTGCTCGAGCGGACTTAAAACAACTGCAAGACATGGCGACGACACTTGGCATGGACACTGTCCAAGCGTGGGATACCGCCTATTTGGCTGAAAAAGTGAAACAAAACAAATTTAGTCTGTCGCAAGAAGACATTCGCCCATATTTCCCGTTACCCACAGTGATTGACGGCTTGTTTGCCATTGTCAAAAAACTGTTTGGCATCACAGCGGTCGAAATCGCTGAGCAGGATTTGTCCGCATCCGTTTGGCAGGATGACGTGCGGTTTTATCAGTTGTATGACGGCGACGTGGCGGACGATAATTTATTGGGCGGATTTTATTTTGATTTGTATGCCCGCACGGGTAAGCGAGGCGGGGCATGGATGAGTGGCTTTCAGTCCCGCTATACTCATGCTAGTGGTGATGAACAAAGCCATATTCTGCCCGTCTGCTTTATGGTCGGCAATTTTACGCCTCCAAACCGCACTGAAGCAGAGGATAAACCGAGCCTACTCACGCATAATGAAGTATTAACCCTGTTCCATGAGTTTGGGCACGGCTTGCACCACCTGCTTACTACTGTTGATATTGGCGACGTTGCTGGCGTAAACGGTGTGGAATGGGATGCCGTGGAATTGCCAAGCCAATTTTTGGAAAATTGGGCATGGGACTCTGAGGGCATTGCGTTGATTAGCGGTCATGTCGAAACGGGCGAGACGCTACCGCAGGACAAACTTGATGCCTTGCTGTCTGCCAAAAACTTCCAAAGTGGGATGCAGACGTTGCGTCAAATCGAATTTGCCTTATTTGATTTACGGATTCATGCCAAGTCACCTGCACCCGATTATCAGGGTATTTTGGCAACGCTTGATGAGGTGCGAAACGCAATTGCTATCATGGATACGCCCGAGTTTAATCGCTTTGCCAATGGCTGTAGTCACATTTTTGCAGGCGGTTATGCGTCGGGCTATTATTCGTATAAATGGGCGGAACTGCTGTCCGCTGATGCGTTCGGCAAATTTGAAGAAGACGGCGTGTTCAATGCCGACACAGGCAAGGCGTTTCGTGAGAATATTTTAGCGGTGGGCGGTAGCTTGCCTGCTAAGGTCAATTTTGAAACGTTTCGGGGACGTGAGGCGACGATTGATGCCCTACTACGGCATAGCGGTTTTGTCGATGCCGATCCAGTTTTCGATGGCAATACTGGTGAGGTGGCATAATGCGGTATCAGTCCAATCGCCCCAAACGCCAATTTTTGGCTGGGGTTAAATGTCCCAAGTGTGGTGCGATGGATGCGGTGGTGCAAGTACAAATTTTTGAGCCACAGCCTGACGAATATATCGAATGCACCCAGTGCGGACAACTTGAGAGACGCCCTGATCCTGCGTGCTTGACGGACAGTCCTTCCCAAACAGATGGTGGATTGGAACAACCGA
>JAAXIL010000110.1 GCA_012270355.1 Psychrobacter sp. | reverse complement strand
AAGATCTTTATTTTGTAATCTAATTCTTTATAATAATAATCAAGTTACAGGACGTTGCCCCATCTCACTAACGGATGGTCAAAAGGAATATTGAAAGTTTGAAGCTTTAGAATTTTAAAACTTAAAACTCTAAAGTAGTGTTATTTAAACTTAGGCACAACTGGGACTTCAAGCAAATTTATTTTTATTAAATTTGCGGGTCTTTAACTCACTTTTGAAAGGAATCATTCTCATGAAATTATTGAATCAATCACTCTTAGCTGTTTCTGCTCTTGGTTTAGCTACTGTTGCTATGGCAGCGGATCCACTTCATAACACCACTTGGCAGACTTACGACGGTAGCGAGCCAAAAGCAACTGTAAAAATCACTGAGTCTGGTGGTAAGCTAACTGGTAAAATCATTGATACCAACAAAGCGGAAGGTAAGAAGTTTGTTGGACGTACGGTTATCTCTGGCTTAAAAGCCGACGGTGGCGGTAAGTACAGTGGCGGCAAAATCACTGACCCAGAAAATGGCAAAACTTATCGTTTGACTGGTACACTTAGTGGCAACAGCTTAAAGCTAAAAGGTCACCTAGGTCCATTCTCTCGTAGCCAAACTTGGAAGAAAAAATAAGCTAGAATTGACGTAGCTCATTTAATAAAAAGCCCGCACAATGCGGGCTTTTTTGTTGTGGGTCATTTAAGTTATAAAAATCCTTAAACACTCGCCCCCACTTTCCTAGCAATAGCTATACCCTCATCAATACTTAAATATTTTGGGCGAGTTGGTGTATCCTTAAAAATCACCTCGCCTGCCCGAAAAATCACGCATTCATCTACCGCCAGTTGTGTCCAATCTTCGTTTTTGGTGAGGGGGATGGTGACGATGATGCTCACTTTGTCGTTATCATTGGTCACTTCACCAAAATTAATCGACATGTCATTATCGGACAGCTCGGCATTGCCAAACGGGGGTGTGCGAGTGAGGTAAAACAGTAAGGTGCTGGCATACGCCAAATGCCAATCGCCATTCGACAGCAAGCAATTAAACAAACCATTGGCGGATAAATAACGGCATTGCGTGGTTAAAAATTTGAATAATTCTGGCTCGCTTGGGCGGGTCTTAAAGGTTGATTTCAGGCGGTTAATCAAATAACAAAAGGCGATTTCTGAATCCGTGTTGCCTACGGGCTGGCAATATTCGGCATTGCCATTACTCATTAAACGCTTGCATCGCTGGGTAAACGCCTCGCTCATTTGTCCGTTGTGGGCAAATACCCATTCTTCGCCCCACACTTCCCGCACAAACGGGTGCGTATTGGCGAGGCAGGTGCGTCCTTCAGTAGCTTTACGAATGTGGGCGATGACGTTCACCGCTTTAATGGGGTGATTTTTGATGAGTTCAGCAACAGGCGATTCAAAGCTGGGGCGATCATCGTGAAAAAGCCGTAAGCCAATACGCTCATCACGCTCCGTCTGTTTGTCGGGCATGAGTTTATCATCTTGACAAGCCTCGCCAATCTCAAAAAACGCCACGCCAAAGCCATCGCTGTGGTGGTCAGTATTTCCGCCCCGCTCTTTAAAACCTGCAAAGCTAAAGCCAATGTCAGTGGGTTGTTTGGCACTCATGCCGAGCAGTTGGCACATTTAATTCAATCCTTCATCATGGCTCGCCATCGTGGTATCAATGCTCGCCAAAATCCGTTTTGCTTGAGCTAGGTCGTCGGTTTGTACCCATAGAACCGCTCCTGAGTTCATCCCAGGTATACCACTCAAGGTTTGCACTGACACCGTGATGCCGTTATTTCGCAGTAAGTTGGCATGCAACTCGCCTTGCAAGTTGGTGTCATAACTGCCAAGTTTGTGCCAGTCGTCAATTTGATTGGTCATGAGGTAGGCTCTGATATATTAGAATAGTGATACGCCGATAACCGCTTCATCAAATCAGGATTTTTTACCATGATATTATCGCCCGTGCGTCCTTGCTCACGGTTATAATAGATGACGTTGAGCCTAAGTAGCCAAAACGTCACACCTGCCATTGCCAGCATCACGGGCAGTGCCTGTTTTTCGCTGGGCTCAAGCGGACGCACGGTTTCATAACCCTGCATAAAGGCTTGCATTTTTTGACGGTCGAAATCAACCGATTCGCCGTGTTCGGCATCACCCCAAGTCGTACAAAAATCATTGATGGTGATTGCCATGTCCATGACATAATGCTCTAGGCTGACTTCGGTGAAGTCCAACAAGCCTGTCAATTTGGCGGGCGATGTCGCCAAATCCCATAGTGTGTTATCAGCAAACATATCCAAATGGCACAAGCCTTTAGGTAAGTCGTTCAGTGGCAAATCATCGTATGTTTGCCAAATATCGGTCATCAGTTTGGCTTCATCGGCAGGCATAAACTGGGTTTCACGGTCCCGCACCTCATGCCAAGGATATAAAGGCACGCCATACTTTTCGGCTGGGGTCAAAGCTTGTAAGGTTAAATGTAGCGTCGCCAACGCCTCGCCCATTTGCTCACACATGGCGTTATCGATTTGCTTGGGATGCTCGCCCTTTAAACACGGCACTAAGGTGATGGCTTTACCCTCAAAATCAAGCAATTGCTCATTGGGTTTGTCCGTGACGCTAAGCGGGACAGCAACCGGCAATTTGTCATCAAGCTGGCTTAAAATGGTTGCCATTTTGGCAATGTCCTCGGGCGGACGTTCCTCAAATAAGGTAAACACATACGACGGGTTTTCGCCATCATCAGTGGTATGAATAAACCAGTTTGAGTTTTTAATGCCCTGGGTGATGGGCGTGGCACGAGCAAAATTGACGCCAAAGGCTTGGCAAAATTGCCCAAATTGGGCTTCAGTAAGAGCAGTATAGACGGACATAAGTGAGTTTCTAAAAAGACGACGAAACGCTTATCATAATTTGCCACTGCCTCTAAAGCAAACTTTGCTAGAATAGACGCATCTTTAATATCAAAAACCATTTATGGAAAGTTAATTCTTATGCTAGCAAAACGCATCATCCCCTGCCTTGACGTGGATAATGGACGTGTGGTCAAAGGCGTTCAGTTTGTAGACATCAAAGACGCAGGCGACCCCGTTGAAGTTGCCATGCGTTACAACGAGCAGGGAGCGGATGAAATCACCTTTTTGGACATCACCGCCACGCATCACGGGCGAGACACCACGTATCACACTGTCGAACGCATGGCAGAAACCGTTTTTGTGCCCCTGACGGTGGGCGGTGGCGTGCGTAAAATTGCAGACATTCGCAATTAACTGAACGCTGGAGCCGATAAAGTGGCCATCAACTCAGCGGCGGTTTTTACTCCCGAATTTGTCGGAGCAGCGTCGCAAAAATTTGGAGCACAGTGCATTGTGGCGGCGATTGACGCCAAACAAGTGGCAGACGTTGATGGCAAGCCACGTTGGGAAATTTTTACGCATGGTGGACGCAAACCGACAGGCATTGATGCGGTGGCGTGGGCAAGCAAGATGGCGGATTTAGGAGCGGGTGAGCTGTTGGTTACCAGCATGGACGGTGACGGCACAAAGCAAGGCTATGATTTGGCATTGATGCAAGCCATTACGAGTAGCGTCAACATACCTGTAGTTGCTTCGGGCGGAGTGGGCAACTTGGAGCATTTAGCCCAAGGTGTGTTGCAAGGCGGAGCCGATGCCGTCTTAGCTGCCAGCATTTTTCATTTTGGCGAATATACGGTTGATGAAGCAAAACGCTATATGGCAAATCAAGGTATTGAGATGCGATTGTAACTTATTACAATTGAATGTGTACCCACACTGTAGTTACGCTATAATGGCTTAAATTGTTGGAATGGTTGAATAACTTGCGAGGTAACTAAATATGGCTTCTGTGACTTATAACCTACGGATAGACGAAGACTTAAAGAACGAATCGTTTGCTGTGATTAAAAGCATGGGGCTAACCCCTGCGGCAGCGATTAAGCTATTTTTAAAGCAAACCGCAGAAACAAAGACTTTGCCAGTTCGCTTTGATAATTTTGATAATAGCGTTCCTGCTCATCCTGAATTATCTGCAAGGACTGATAAAATTGATCCTTCTTCTATGACCGACGCTCAAAAAAAGCAAAGACTGCATGAATTGCTTGATGAACTGGTTGAGAGCAACCCTTATTCTGACATCAAAGGCCCTGTAGCTTGGCAACGAGAAATTCGTAAAGATAGATAATTTCGATGATTTTAGATTAGACACCTTCGCAAAATGTTAAGATAGCGTTTGCTGTCCTAATTTTCATTATTTATAAAAAAGAGAACATTTATGCAAACCCTACAACAACACAAAGCCAATATTACCCATTTAGAAGGCAACCTTTATGAAAATAGCGACGCCCGCATTGCGATTGTCGTTGGGCGGTTTAACGAGTTTGTCGTTGAGTCATTGGTAAACGGGGCGATTGATACCCTACTTCGACATGGTGTAATGGGTGAAAACATTACCGTTATTCGCGTGCCTGGAGCATTTGAATTGCCACTAGCCGCACAACGGGCGGCAGGCTCAGATAAGTTTGATGCGATTATTGCGTTAGGGGCGGTGATTCGAGGTAGCACACCGCATTTTGATTATGTGGCGGGAGGCTCAGCCAATGGCTTAGGCAGTGTGGCCCTGGATTATGACATTCCCGTCATTAACGGCATTATTACCACCGAAAGCATCGAGCAAGCCATCGAACGCTCAGGCACCAAAGCAGGCAATAAAGGCAGCGAAGCGGCAATGGTTGCCCTTGAGATGATTGCGGTGCTGAGACAAATCGAAGAAGATGATTTAGAAGACGACGATTGATGAAGTAACTTATCACTTATCTAGCCGTTATACGCTTCTTTGAAATTTTTGCTTACGTTAAAACCAATAGCTCATGACCACACCCAATACCAACCAAACTGATGCCACTGCCACCGACAGCTTTGACATCAGCGAAACCAGTTATAAGACGACACACACCGCCGTTCGCAAAGCCCGCCGTTTTACCTTGCAAGGCTTATATGAATGGCTGATGACCGATCGTCGTTTTGCCACTATTCAGCAGGATGGGGAGCAAGACCAAACGGATAACCTCATAAACCATCATTCCACCAATGCCCCACATGACATTGCCGCTCGCACTCGGGCAACCAATGCTATGCATACCGTGCATTTGGGCTATTATCACGAGTTGATGCGGGACATCCCGAAGCAAATTGATGAGTTAGAAGGCATTATTTCCCGTCATTTGGATCGAGACATCAATCGGCTGGATATGGTGGAACGGGTAGTGCTACTGATTGGGGCGTATGAGCTAAAACACAGCTTGCACATTCCTTATAAGGTGGTGATTGATGAAGCGATGAAGCTCAACACGCACTTTGGGGCAACCGATGCTCATAAACTGATTAATGCGGTGATGGACAGAATGGCAGGCGAGCTGAGAGCCGTAGAAATTAAGGCAGATAAACAGGCAAGCGAAAAATCGGGTAAACAGGAAGATAAGCAAGATCAGTCGAAGCCCGACACTGTCGATGATGACTGAATTTGATCTTATCCAGCAATTTTTTACTGTAAAAAATGATGCAAATATCGTTGCATCTCAAGACGTTATTAAAAGTAGCGTTGCCGAAAGCCTTATAAAAGGCATCGGCGATGATGCATCGGTGGTGCGTTTGCCACCCAATACCGAGCTGGTTACCTGCACCGATACGCTGGTACAAGGTCGGCATTTTTTTGGTGACTGGGAAAGCGTGGATCAGTTAGCTTATGCCATCGGTTATAAATCGGTGGCGGTTAATGTATCGGACATCGTGGCGATGGGGGCAACCCCGCACAGCGTCTTACTGGCTCTTGCCATGCCCAAGCGATTGGCGAATGAAACATGGCTTGATGAATTTGCCAAAGGTATCCATGAAGCGTGCTCTGAATTTGGTGTTGTGTTAATTGGTGGCGATACGACCCAATGCGACACGCTGGTCATCACGGTCACGGCTCAAGGCTGGATTGAGCGTGGCAAAGCGGTGTACCGAGATGGGGCAAATGTTAATGAGGGCATTTTCGTGTCAGGCACAGTAGGCGATGCAGGTTATGCCTTAACACATTTAGACCGTGACATTGGCAGACAGCTAGCTCACCGTTTGCATGAGCCAACGCCTCGCATTCGACTTGGGCAGGCATTAGCAAACGCCCCGCACCGAGCCACTGCCATGCAAGACGTGTCCGATGGGCTGATTCAAGATTTGATACACATTGCTAAGCAAAGTGGCGTGCGAATGCAAATTGAGTTAGATAAGTTGCCGACCAGTGAGCCGTTAAACCAAATACCGATTGCCGAGCGGTTACCCTATCAACTAAACGGCGGTGATGATTATGAGCTAATTTTTACCTTGCCTAAGGGTGCAGACATTCAAGCCTTGCAATCTCAAACCGACGATACGCTCATCACAAAAATTGGCAACGTGATTGGCACGGCAACTGACATTACCACTAACAACGCAAAAACCGACAAGCCTTTAATTGAATTGGTTTTTGAGGGCAAACCCGTTACGCCTGATGACCCCTATCCGTTTAACACTTTTCCTGATTTGGCAGGGTATCAGCATTTTTAACTTTCCTTCTATACTATATATTTCCTCTAATAACCCAAAACCATGTCCCAAAAACCCGATATTTCCAAAGCCAATATCTGTCCGCCATGTCCTGCCGATGCGTCAACTTGGGATAAGCTGGTGTATTGGCTGGGCATCGGGCTAGGTAGTGGCTTGCCAAAACGTGCCCCAGGTACGTGGGGAACTTTAGGTGGCCTGGTGATCGCTTTGCCGATGATGGCATTTGGATTTGTGCCGTTTCTGATTATCACTGTGCTGGCGTGTATATTCGGGGTATATATTTGTGGGCATACGTCAAAGCTGATGAACGTGCATGATGACCCGCATATAGTGTGGGATGAATGGGTGGGGATGTGGATTGCGTTATTGCCTGTGGTTTATATTGAGTTCCCGCAGAAAATATTACAATCATGGAATGACAGTTTTTTCATATCCCTATTCAGTAGTTTACTATTTTTTCTTTTCGTAGCATTCACTATATTTCGATTTTTTGACATTATGAAACCTTTCCCTATCAGTTGGCTAGATAAACGGGTGTCGGGTGGTTTTGGTATCATGATAGATGATATTATTGCAGGGATAATAGCCATACCATTTTTTATAATTATATGTTGGTTTAGTATTGCTCTCTTTAATATGAATGAATTTATTGTTAGTTATGGATTGTTATAACAGCATAATAGAGTTTTATTTTTTGTAGGTAATTTCAGTAAAAACCATGATTATTAAAGTTTTTTATAAAAAAAACTATGGGGCTGTCCTAGATAACTTGCACCATGACTGACCCATAGCGACGTAAAGGCTATCTTTTGGTGCATATGCCAGCGGTTTTGTTTGTCACAGTTTTGCCTTTCTCATCATT
>JAAXIL010000085.1:1152-7510 GCA_012270355.1 Psychrobacter sp. | reverse complement strand
ATAAACTAAGGAAACTTCATGACCATCACCCTATACGGCATTAAAAACTGCAATAGCGTCAAAAAAGCGACCACGAAACTGGAAGAGTTGGACGTGAGCTATGACTTTCATGACTACAAAAAACAAGGCATTGACCGTGACAGTCTGGAGCGTTGGGTAAAAAAGCTCGGCATTGACACCGTGCTGAACAAACGAGGTACCACATGGCGAAAACTGAATGATGAGCAAAAACAAAACGCCGATGCTGATGTGGAAAACGCCATCGACCTCATGTTGGACAACACCAGCATGATAAAACGCCCGATTATCGAAGGTGAGTATTTAGAAAAGGCGGTGCTAATTTGTGGGTTTGATGAAGAGGCAATGGTTCTGGCTTTTGAGAAATAGTTTGCATAACAAACCTTAACACGTTGCCCTCTTGTGCATTAAAAGCTGACCCCTATAAATGATATACATTCATAAATGCGGGAATTAAAATGCAAACCATTCTTGGAGCAAACGGACAAATCGGCACCGAATTAGCGAAAGCCGTGCATGCCAATTATTCTAAAGATTTACGCCTGGTCAGTCGTTCACCTAAAAAGATTCACGCTAGCGATGAGGTCTATTCAGCGGATTTAATGAATGCGGTGGCAGCAAGCGATGCCATCAAAGGCAGTGATATTGTTTATTTTACCGTGGGTTTGCCCATGGATTCTGATATGTGGGAGGATAAATTTCCCACCATCTTAGCCAACGTCATCGATGCGTGTGAAAAACATCAAGCAAAGTTGGTCTTTTTTGATAATACCTACATGTATCCCAAGACGGCAGAGCCGCAAACTGAAAGCATTCGCTTTGAACCCAAGGGACGAAAGTCAACTGTGCGAGCGGACATGGCAAATCAAGTGCTAAACGCCATGCAACAACAACGCATCACCGCCATGATTTGCCGTGCCCCTGAGTTTTATGGGGCAGATGAAACCCAAAGCATCACCAATACGTTGGTGTTTGACAATATCAAAGCAGGCAAGGCGGCTAAAGTTCCTCTCAATGCCCACGCCAAACGTAGTCTGATTTGGGCACCGGATGCTAGCCGAGCCACTGCATTATTGGGCAATACGCCTGAGGCGTATGGACAAACGTGGCACCTGCCGATTGAATAGCCCATTACCTATCATGAGCTGATTGATATCGCTGAAACCAAGTCAGGTCATTCTATCTCGTATAAAGTCTTAAAGCCGTGGATGTTTAAAATAGGTGGTTTATTTAATAAGACCATGAAGGAGCTACAAGAATTGTTACCACGCTATCGTCAAGATAATATCTTTGTGGATGATAAATTTCGCAGTGCCTTCCCTGATTTCAAAACCACATCGCTTGAGGAGGGTGTTCAAACCATCTTGACGGATAAGACGGATAAATAGTGACAAGGTGGCAGAAGGTTTGATGTAAGCACGTGAAGTAGAAAGTGAAATTTAATCTCATCAGCATAATGACTTGATTAATGTCCGTTCACTTTCGAAAAAAGTTGGATGCATACCACGCCTGCTATGATGAGCATCATGCCAAAAATGGCAGGCAAATCTAGCGATTGTTTATAGACCAGCCACGCCACCAAAGTGGTCAGCACGATGCCCGAGCTTGCCCAAATCGCATAGACAATGCCAACAGGTAGAGTCTCTACCGTCACCGATAGCAAGTAAAACGCCACGCCATAACACGCCAGCACCACTAGCGTGGGCACCAGCTTGTTAAATCCATGTGTCACGGGCAACAAGGAGGTGCCGATGACTTCAGCGACAATAGCAATAGTGAGGAGGAGGTAGGGGTTTGAAGCCATCACCGATGCCTAATTTCAAAACTTCGATGAATGGGTTTTTTGATATTAAAATCAAAGCCAATCGTTTGATGGGTGATTTCGGTCACGTCATAACGCTGTTTAAGCGATTCGTCCAATTCAAACTTGGTAAAGTTGTTTGAAAAATACAATACCCCATCCGAGGTTAAGCGGTTCATCGCACGGTTAATCAGTGCTGAATGATCACGTTGCACCTCAAATGTACCTTTGAATTTTTTCGAGTTGGAAAACGTCGGCGGATCAATAAAAATTACATCAAACTGTTCGGTGTTATTTTTAATCCAGTCAAACACATCTGCCGACTCAAACGCATATTTGCTATCGGTTAAATCCAGTCCATTTAATGCAAAATTCTGTTCGCCCCAATCTAAATAATTTTGCGATAAATCCACACTGGTCACCGACTTTGCCCCAGCCAGTGCCGAATGCACACTGGCGGTACAGGTATAGGCAAATAAATTAAGCACCCGCTTGCCCCGACTGGCAGATTTCACCAATCCACGCATGTTGCGATGGTCAAGGAATAAGCCCGTATCCAAATAGTCGGTGAAGTTCACATACAAATACGCCCCGTCCTCTACCACCACATATTTTTTACCTGCCTTTTTACTGTCTTCATTTTTGCCGTACTGCTCATTGCCCGCTTGTTTGGCCCGGGTTTTGATGCTCACTTGCTCCCGGTTTACGTCAAGCACCTCACGGATGCCCGCCAAAGCCAAGTTAAAACGTTTTTTTGCCACATCAGCAGGGATTTTTTTTGGCGGGGCGTATTCTTGCACGTGCACCGCATCGCCATAAATGTCTACTGCCACTTTAAAATCAGGCAAATCCGCATCATAGACCCGCAAATTGGTGACACCTTCATTGGTCGCCACTTTCTTTAAATGAGCCAAATTCTTTTGCAACCGATTAACAAAATCTTGCCCTTCATCCACCGTGATGGGCAACTTTTCAAATCGCTTAATCAAAGCATCTGAAGCTTCCACTTTAACCTCGCCATAACGAAAATACACCGTCAATGCCCCATTATGACAACGCAAGGTTTGCGGATTGGCAATCGGTAATACATCGGCTTTTTCGACATGTGAAGCCCGCACGTCAAGTGTCGACTGATAAGTCGGCTAGGCTGAAAACATGTCCTGCACCCGAAGCCCCAAACCTTGATACAAAGGCTTAATCACATCCACCGTTTCCGACCCGCCCAAACGTTCTCCATAAGGCGGATTGGTGATAATTAAAGGTTTGGTTAATTTTCCATCGCTAAGTGGTTTTGCCAAACCTGCGTTTAACTGATTTAGCGGACGTTGCTCAAGTGTCAACTGTGGCAATAGCTCACCCAACCCTGCTTTGAGCATATTTTGATGCGTCGCCTTGATTGCACCTGCATCGGCATCAAATCCGATGACCTTAGGCAACGCTACCGCACCAGACAGCACCGCTTGCATCCGCTCATGAAATCTTGCCTGAGCGTCGGCTACCGCCTCATTCCACGCCTCGTTATCATGGTATCGCCACTGCGTAAAGCCAAATTGCGATGCACTGTTATCCAAGCCGACCGGGTAGTCGCAAAACATGAGCAAGGCCTCAATCAACAACGTACCCGAGCCACACATCGGGTCAATCAAACTGTCAAACTTACCGCCTAATTTCTGTTCGTGCCAACCTACCGTATAGAGTAGGGCAGATGCTAAATTCTCCTTTAAAGGAGCATCGGTCATCGCCACCCGATAACCTCGGCGATGCAAGCTTGTGCCTGACAAATCCAAGAATAACTCTGCTTGCCGGTCATTTACCGTCGCAAAAATCGACACATCGGGGTTTTTGCTGTCCACATTAGGGCGAGCGTCCAGTTTTTCGTTAAAAGTATCCGCCACCGCATCTTTAATACGAAGCATGGCAAACTGCTGATTCACCGCCGTGCGTTTATCCACGCTCAGGCGAATGGCAAATGTCGCATCCAGCCCAAACTGCGACGTCCAATCGACCGACTTACCTAGCGTATAGAGTTGCTCGGCAATGTCGTAATCGGCATTGATATTCTGCTTGGCGACGGGCAACAGTACCCGAGAGGCAACCCGAGACCACAAACAAATTTGATACACTGCCGACGCATCGGCGACCACTTTAAGGCGACCTGTCCCGACCTGCTCACTTGTCAAACCAAACGATGCCAGTTCCGTTGCCAGCGGAGCTTCCAAGCCGTCGGCACAGGTCACAATAAAGGTATGGGTTTGGTTAGGCATGGTATTTGACATAAACGATGAGTACAATCAAGATAATAAACCGCCATTCTACCTGTGAATGGGTAAATTATAAAATGGTTGTTGTCATTAATGCGTTAAACTCATGCTAAACTGATCTAAAGTTTACATCATCAAAACCGCCATGCTTTTTAAAAAAAATAAACATTCAAGTCCTACCGATACACAAACTAACGCCCAAACCACCGTTCAACAAATTAGCCCAGACATTGAAGCTGTTTTGACGCGAGAAATTGTGGCAGGCAAAAGTTTGTCTACCATGATTGCTCGTATCGAAAGACATGGACAGGGCAATAAACAAACAGGCGATACACTCACTTTAGACATTGACCTGCCCGACACCGTAACCAATGATGATGCTGAGGCATTACACGCTCGCCTCGGGCAAGCCCTATATCCATATGGCATTCGTGAGTTAAACTTTAATATCCGTTTGGTGTCCGCATCGGGTGAGAATACGCCAAATCAGTCCGCTCAACCCAATAAGCCAAACCTCACTCACACCAAGCTACCTAAAGTGACGGATGCGATGAGTGAGGCGAGGGCCAAACCGAGCCAGACAAACCAGCCAACACGCCCGCCACAATCACAAGTCCAAGCTCAATCACAAGCCAAAACCCCGCCCAAACAATCCGACCTACAACCGCACCCCCGCATCAAGCATATTATTGTTGTTGCCTCAGGCAAAGGGGGTGTGGGCAAATCAACCACAACGGTAAATCTGGCTTTAGCTTTACAGAAATTGGGCAATCAAGTCGGGGTTCTCGATGCCGACATTTACGGACCGTCAATCCCAACCATGCTTGGCGTGGCAGGCGTGAAGCCGACGCTTGAAAATGAACAGTTTGTGCCGATTGATGCACACGGTTTGGCAATGCTATCGATTGGTAGTTTGATTGAAGGCGACAACACGCCCGTTGCTTGGCGAGGTCCTAAAGCAACTGGTGCACTCATGCAACTGTTTAACCAAACCAATTGGGCAACACTTGATTATCTACTCATCGATATGCCCCCTGGCACGGGCGACATTCAGCTTACATTGGCACAGCGCATTCCAGTCACAGGAGCGGTGATTGTCACTACTCCGCAGCATATTGCCCTGCTTGATGCTCAAAAAGGCATTGAAATGTTCAAAAAAACCAATATTCCTGTCCTCGGTATCGTCGAAAACATGGCACTGCATACCTGCTCGAATTGTGGACATACGGAAGCGATTTTTGGTCAAGGCGGAGGTGAGCAAATCAGTCAAACCTATGGTGTGCCATTACTCGGTCAATTACCGCTTGCCAGTCAAATACGCGAGCAAGCCGATAACGGTTTACCAAGCGTGATTGCAGGCGAGGGTGATAGGGTTGGGCAAGGCGATGATTTTGCCCCATTTTATATGGACATCGCCAACAATATTGAAGCAAACATCGCTAAATTTACCAAAGTACGAGATGACGGGCGGATTTTCTAACATGCTAAACGCTTATTAGAAATCTAACGTCTGAGAACAGATGCAATGAACAATCTGCCCTTAATAGCTAACCTGGTTCAAAACGGTCAACCAAAATTTGGCGTGTTTCAAAGCGTCGGGCGATTAAACTATCTGGATTATCATAGCTTTTTATTGTCGCAAAAAGCTGTACCGAATTGGCTTAAATATCTTAAAGTCAATCAATTCGCCTTTATCTACATTAACCATCCGCCTTATCAAATTGGCATTGCCATCGCCAGCATCAAACTTGCCAGCACTGCCTTTGCTTACGTCTACAATCAAAACACAAGGCACATGGATATTGTGGAAGCTAAAAATCCATTTACCATTAACACCACGTTGCAAGGTGACCCTCAAACGGGCAGGCTAGCATTTCATAATAAGAAGATCAGCGTCACGCTCGATATTGAACCAAACCAACTACAGCTAACCGTGGAAACTAAACCATTTTCCCTAAACGCTACCCTTCAGCGAAACAATCAACCGCTTTGCGTATGTGTTCCGACGGGCAGGCGAGGATGGACGTTTACGCAAAAAGAACCGTTGGATGGCGTGACAGGCAAACTCACATTCAATCAGCGTCACCGTTCGACGATTGAGTTTAATCAACATACGCTTGCTCAATTAGATTATTCACTTGGCTATATGCGACATGTCACCAATTGGTTTTGGGCATGTATTCATAGTCCAGTCCATCATAACGGACAAACCATGAACTTCGCTTTAAATTTGGCATCGGGCGTGAATGAAACGGGCATTTGGGAATATGCGTGTTGG
>JAAXIL010000085.1:0-1142 GCA_012270355.1 Psychrobacter sp. | reverse complement strand
CCAGTGCTGGTTGTCCGTCCTGAAGGTGAGGATACGCAATCCTCTCAATCGGAGTGGCACATCACCCATCAGCCACTAGGCTGGTCAACGGTCACACTTGATTTGACCTTTACCCCCCTCACCCCCTATGCCCGTACCGAAAACTTCGGTGTGGTGATGAATAAATTTGAGCAATGGGTTGGCGTCTATGCTGGCGTGATTGAAGTCGCAGGGCAACGTATCGAACTTGATAACATAATGGGCTTGGCAGAAGACCATGTGGCAAAGTGGTAACTAAAATACCAATTAGAAATTTATTTGCCATTCTAAAAACTAGTACGAATAATCAAACATTCTGTATTTGTATGATAGAATCTTGCAATTTTACTCGTTAGACGTTGCAAAACTGACTTCACCATTTTCCTATGTTTAATAAAGGATAAATGACCCTATACGAATAATAGGACAAAACGATGACCATTGATGACAATACCGCAAAACCAACTGCTTCAAATGAATCAATGACCCCAGCTATTATGTCGGGGCAAGATGCCTTAGCACGTTTGATGGCGGGGAATACTCGTTATGTCGAGAGTTTGACACAGTCTGATGTTATCCCAAAACGACCTGAGCTGGTCGCCGAGCAACGTCCGTTTGCCATCATTTTGGGATGTTCGGATGCTCGCGTGCCGGTTGAAATTGTATTTGATCAAGGCTTAGGCGACCTGTTCGTGATTCGAGTGGCAGGCAACATTGTTGCTCCCTCGCAGATTGGCTCAATCGAGTTTGCCGTAGAGCAGTTCGGCACACGGTTGGTGGTGGTACTCGGGCATTCAAATTGTGGAGCAGTGACAGCGTGTGTAGATACGTTAATGCACCCTGAACAGCAGTATTCGCCAGCCTTGCAGTCTATTGTTGACCGCATTCGTCCAAGCGTGCATAACTTGCATGAAATGGCGACAGCAACAGGGTCGAAAATTGATGAAACGGCGTTTTTAGAGCAATCCATCAAAGCCAACGTGCGTGCCTCGGTGAATCATTTGAAACACGGATCACGCTTGCTTGAAGACATGAGCGGGGCAGGGGAGTTGCTAATCGTTGGGGCGGAATACAGTTTGCAAACGGGCGGAGTCACTTTATTAGATTAGGGTCTGTTTAGAATT
>JAAXIL010000072.1 GCA_012270355.1 Psychrobacter sp. | reverse complement strand
ACCTTTGTGCAATGCCAGCACTTCCTCGATGCGGGGATGCCTGCTCATGTTGTTTATCCAAAAGTCGATGACAAATCGGCAGGATTTTCTAAAGTTTGGCTACAAGACATTGCACGGGGTAAACTCGGCTTTGAGGGCGTGTTATTTTCTGATGACTTGTCGATGCAAGCAGCTCATGTGGCAGGCGATGCAGGTGACAGGGTATTATCGGCATTATCAGCAGGGTGCGACATGGCATTGGTGTGCAATGACCGAGCCTCGGCAATGACGGCAATTGAAGCGGTGCAACATCATCCAGAATTTTTGCAAAATACTCAAAGCCATGCCCGATTGGCGAAAATGCAAAGTATCATTCCCGAATGGCAAGGCAGTCTTGAGGCAACGTGCGAGCAATTTGAAGAATGGGCGACGGCAAAAGCTAGGATTGAGCAGACGTTTTTTAACGAAACCTTATTTACGCAATCGACAGAGCAAAAAGATCCGACGGAGTATCGTTAGCCCACCACTTCAACAATGTTATGACGCATTTCATGATAAGCTTGCTTGACTTCATTCACCTCATCTTCATTCAGCATATTTTCCAAATTCCGCCAAATCGCATGGTAACCAAAGTTGCCTTGCGTCATCTCAGCATGAGCATGAGCCACTGACCAACCTTGAATAACCGTACGATACATGGCAATGATAATGCCTGTGCGGTCTGCCCCATGATAACAATGCACCAGTACGTTTTTACCCTGTTCATGCAAGGTGACAATTCGCCATAATACTTCGGCGATTCGTTCGGGCGTCACATACCACGCCATCAATGGATAATTATAAAAATCCACGTCTGCCAGCTCAGGTATTTCAGCAAAGCGTTGTTCGTTGTCGTTGCGGTCAAAAAAGCGTAAGTTAATGACCGCATCAATTTGGTACTCGGTCAATAATACCGCCTCATCCGCTTCCAATTGCTCACTGCGGAACAACTTCTCATCAACTTGATGCAGGTTTGAGAGCTTGTGTAGTGACGTTGCCCATTTGGGTAGATTTTTAGATGAGTTATTTTTCATGTTGTGCCTTATTAAAAATGCTTAGAAAACGTGAAGTTTAGCAAATAAAAAACCCTCAATTGAGGGTTTCATCATTAAAGGTCTAAATAATCAAACGTCCAAATAATCCAAAATGCCTTTGGCGGCTTCTCGTCCTTCCCAAATGGCAGTCACGACTAAATCCGAGCCCCGTACCATGTCGCCACCTGCAAAGATTTTTGGATTGCTGGTTTGGAACTTATGCACCTGCTCCTCACTGGCAAGCACTCGCCCTGCATTGTCCATCTCAACATTTTGCTCACCAAACCAGTCGGCAGGACTCGGACGGAAACCAAATGCCATAATCACCGCATCACACTCGATGATTTCTTCAGAGTTTGGAATTGGTTCAGGACGTTGCCGTCCCCGATTGTCGGGCTTACCAAGTTGCGTGGTGACGACTTTGACGCCCGTTACCTTACCGTTAAGCCCGATGATTTCAGTAGGTTGACGGTTGAATAAAAATTGCACGCCTTCCTCTTTGGCATTTTTCACTTCTTTACGAGAGCCAGGCATGTTCTCTTCGTCTCGGCGATAAGCACAAATCACCGCCTCCGACCCTTGGCGGATGCAAGTGCGGTTACAGTCCATGGCAGTATCGCCACCACCAAGCACGACCACTCGCTTACCTTTTAGGTCGATATAATCTGCTTCGTTTTCTTCCCAGCCCTGACAGCGATTGACGTTTGCAATTAAAAAATCGAGGGCATCATACACACCGTCTAAGTCTTCGCCATCATAGCCACCTCGCATGTAGGTGTAAGTGCCCATGCCCATAAATACAGCGTCAAATTCTGCCATCAGCTCATCAATGCTGACATCTTTGCCGATTTCAGTATTTAGGCGAAACTCCATGCCCATGCCCGTGAACACCTCACGGCGATTTCGCATCACGTCTTTTTCCATCTTAAATTCGGGAATACCAAACGTAAGCAGTCCGCCAATCTCAGGACGTTTATCGAATACGACGGGCTTTACGCCATTTCGCACCAAAATATCCGCACAGCCCAAGCCTGCTGGACCTGCCCCAATGATTGCCACCCTTTTGTCTGTCCATACCACATCCGACATATCGGGACGCCAACCCAAGGCAAATGCCGTGTCGTTAATGTATTTTTCAACATTACCAATCGTCACTGCCCCAAAGCCATCATTAAGCGTACATGCCCCTTCGCAAAGTCTGTCTTGTGGACATACTCGCCCGCACACTTCGGGCAAGGTATTGGTACGATGACATAATTCTGCCGCTTGGAAAATTTGCCCTTCACTCGCAAGTTTGAGCCAATTGGGAATGTAATTGTGCACGGGGCATTTCCATTCACAATACGGGTTGCCACATTCCAAACAGCGGTGAGCCTGCTCAGCCGCTTCTGTTGGCTCAAACGGCTTGTAAATTTCAACAAACTCAGTAGAACGGGTGACGATGTCCTTTTTTTCTGGCTCGTCACGAGACACGTCAAGAAACTGATAGTTATTGCTAAGACGTTTCATAAAGTTGGTTTCCTTTGGCTAACCCCGCTATCTCTTCATGCTAGAAAAATCAGCGGGGTGGCTATGGATTTATAGGGGTAATGGGCAATAGATAATGAGTAATGATTAACCCATTATTGTGGGTCTGCCGTGGTACTTTTGAGCAAAGATGCCATGTTGGCGGCTTTTGGCTTCACCAAATACACTTTGCGAACATAGTTCTCGAAGTCTGCCAAAATCAGTTTGCCCCACGCACTGTCGGTTTTTTCGACATGCGTTTCGATAATGTGTTGCAAGTAAATACGGTGTTCTTCAGTTTGCTCGCTAGAGATGCGATGCAAGTCGATGAGTTCGTGATTACACTTGTCGAAGAAGTCACCTTCTAATTCTATCACGAAGGCAAATCCACCCGTCATGCCTGCTCCGAAGTTGAGCCCCGTTTTGCCAAGCACGGTAATTACACCACCAGTCATGTATTCGCAGCAGTGGTCACCTGCCCCTTCGATGACCGCATGAGCCCCCGAGTTACGCACGCCAAAGCGTTCACCTGCCGTACCTGCGGCGTATAGCTTACCGCCCGTCGCTCCATACAAACACGTGTTGCCGATGATGGCGGTTTCTTGACTGGCAAACGTCGATTGACTCGGCGGATAAATCACAATTTCACCGCCCGTCATACCTTTGCCGACATAATCGTTAGCATCGCCTTCGAGCTCAATGTTTAAGCCCCCTGCGTTCCATACGCCCAAACTTTGCCCTGCGGTGCCTGCAAGGTGTAGTTTGATGGGGTTATCACTCATGCCGAGGTTGCCCCATACGGCAGCGATTTCACCCGAAATTCTTGCACCGATTGAGCGGTCACAGTTACCAACTTGATAGCTATACTCACCGCCAGTGCCTTGGCGAATATTGCCGATCATGTCATCGACCATTTTTTCAGCGAGCAATCCCTTGTCAAACGGTTCGTTACGTTCGACTTGGCAGGTTTGAGGTTTACCCTCAGCTTGCGGATGACTGACCAATAGTGGTGACAAATCGAGGTTGTTTTGCTTGGCGGTCATGCCGTCTAGCACCTCAAGTAAGTCGGTGCGTCCGACCAACTCTTCCATGCTACGCACGCCAAGCACCGACAACCATTCCCGAGTTTCGGTAGCAACAAACTTAAAGAAGTTAATCAGCATCTCGGCTTCACCGATATAATGCTCATCTCTAAGCAAGGCTTTCTGCGTGGCGACACCCGTTGGGCAATTATTTAGATGACAGATACGCAAATATTTACAGCCGACGGCAATCATTGGCGTGGTGCCAAAACCAAAACTTTCTGCCCCTAAAATGGCAGCTTTCACCACATCCAAGCCTGTTTTAAGCCCGCCATCGGGTTGCATTCTAACTTTATCCCGCAAACCCTTCAACCGTAGCGAATGATGCGCTTCAGCAAGTCCAAGCTCCCATGGTGACCCAGCATGGTGAATAGATGAAATAGGCGATGCTGCCGTACCCCCATCATAGCCTGAAATGGTAATCAAATCGGCATAGGCTTTCGCGACCCCTGTGGCAATCGTGCCAACGCCAGGGCGGGATACCAACTTGACCGATACCAATGCGTCAGGGTTAACCTGCTTGAGGTCAAAAATCAGCTGTGCCAAATCTTCAATCGAATAAATGTCATGATGCGGGGGCGGTGAAATCAAGGTCACGCCTGGCACCGAATACCGTAAACGGGCAATCAAAGCATTCACCTTACCACCTGGAAGCTGTCCGCCTTCCCCTGGTTTTGCCCCTTGAGCCACCTTGATTTGCATGACGTGTGCCGACCGCAAATAGGCAGGGGTCACGCCAAAGCGACCAGAGGCAACCTGCTTGATTTTTGAATTCCGCATCGTGCCATAACGCACGGGGTCTTCACCGCCCTCACCTGAGTTTGAGCGTCCGCCGATGGTATTCATTGCCATCGCAATCGACTCATGAGCCTCAGGCGACAGTGCACCAAGCGACATGCCCGCCGAATCAAATCGAGGCAAAATGCCCTCTATACTTTCGACTTCGTCAAGCGGAATGCCATTGTCGGTTTTCAGTTGTAACAAATCCCGCAACGTTGCTACAGGACGATTATTAACCAGATTTGAGTATTCTCGATAGTTATCATAATCGCCTGTGCGTACCGCTTGGTGTAAGGTGCGAATCACATCGGGATTAAAGGCGTGATACTCTTTATCGAACACAAATTTGAGCATACCACCTTGGTCGAGCGGGGTGCGACGGCTAAACGCATTTTTCGCCAATACCGCTTGGTCGTCAGCAAGGTTGGCAAACGTCGCCCCTTTAATACGACTTTGCACGCCCTTAAAGCACAAGTCCACCACTTCTTCAGACAAGCCCACCGCTTCAAAGAGCTGTGCTCCACGATACGACACGATGGTCGAAATACCCATTTTTGAAAGGATTTTTAGCAAGCCTTTGTCGATGCCCTTGCGGAAGTTGGCACGAGCTTGCAAAGGGTCACCCAATAGCTCACCCGATGCCACCAAATCGGCAATCACGTCATACGCCAAATACGGATACACGCAAGTTGCCCCAAAGCCGATTAACACCGCCACTTGATGCGAATCCCGAGCCAGCCCAGTCTCCACAATTAAATTGGCATCGGCACGAATGCCCTGCTCGATTAAATAATGATGCACCGCCCCCGTCACCATGATGGCATTGGCGGGCACTTTACCCTTTTCAATGGTTTTATCGGACAAAATAATTAGCGTCTTGCCCGCATTAACCGCGGTTTTCACCTGCTCGCAAATCTGCTTAATCGCATCGTCCAACGTCATTGAAGCATCGTAATTCAGCTCAATACGCTCATGCAAAAACTCAGGGTCATCTAGGGCTTCGAGTTGCTCCATTTTGCTCGGCGACAACACAGGCGAGGACAAAATGATGCGGTGTGCATCTTTTGGCGTGGGGTCAAACACATTGGTTTCCGCCCCAAGACACGTCTGCAACGACATGACGATGGATTCACGCAAAGGATCAATCGGCGGATTGGTCACCTGAGCAAACTGCTGACGGAAAAAGTCAGCCATGTGACGAATCTGCTTTGATAGCACCGCCATCGGGGTATCATCACCCATTGAGCCGACGGGTTCTTGCCCGTTTTCAGCATTCGGGCGGATGATTTCTGTCCGCTCCTCATTGGTCACGTGATACATTTTTTGCAAAGCTTTGAGTGGTTCTCCCCGCAACCCTTGTTCTAACAATTTTTCCTCAATCCGCTCGTTATCACGGATGCGAGTGGCTTGCTCTCGTAACCATTTGCGATACGGGTGAGCTTTCTTAAGGCGGTTGCCAATCACACTGGTATCGAGGACATCACCGTTATGCGTGTCAATCACGAGCATTTGCCCGGGTCCGACCCGACCTTTGGCGATCACGTCTTGCGGTTCGTAATCCCATACGCCAATCTCGGAAGCAACGGTAATATATCCGTTTTTAGTCGTCACCCAACGAGACGGACGTAAGCCGTTACGGTCAAGCATGCACACGGCATAGCGACCATCTTGAATGACCAAACCCGCTGGACCGTCCCAAGGTTCCATGTGCTGAGAATAAAACTCATAAAACGCCCGCAAATCCATGTCCATATTATCGACATTTTGCCAAGCGGGGGGCACCAAAATCGACATGGCATGAAACAGGTTCATGCCACCTGCCATCAACACCTCAAGCATGTTATCAAGGCTCTATGAATCCGAGCCCGTGCGGTTGACTAGCGGATGCAATTTTTGGATTTCGGGCAATTTGTCGGTTTCAAATTTTGGCGTGCGAGCCACCGACCAATTGCGGTTGCCCGTGATGGTATTCAACTCGCCATTGTGTGCCAAATAGCGGAACGGTTGAGCGAGAGGCCAACGGGGCAAAGTATTGGTTGAAAAACGCTGATGGAATACGACAATGTGTGACTTAAGGCGAGTGTCTTGCAAGTCCAAATAAAAGGCAGGCAAATCCGACGGCATCACCAAACCTTTATAAATCACGGTTTGACAATTTAAGGACGTGACATAAAACAAGGGGTCATCGGTAAGGGCGAGTTCTGCTTTTTTGCGGGCAACATAAAGTTTGCGGTTAAAAGTTTCGCTGTCCAAATCTTCAGCAGTTGTCACGAAAACCTGCTTAAAGTCTGGCAAACTTTCTCGGGCAATGTCTCCAACAATGGCATCATCGGTTGGCACATCTCTCCAGCCTGCCACCGTTAAACCTTGAGCTTCAATCTCGGCATTGAGCACGTCTTGACTATGACGAGCTTTGTCGCTATCCAAATTCACAAATACCATGCCCACGGCGTAATGATGAGCTTGTTCGGTGAGCGTAAAGCCCAACTCCTCGGCGATAGCACGGAAGAAATCATCAGGTTTGGCGAGCAACAAACCACAGCCGTCGCCTGTTTTGCCATCCGACGCCACCCCGCCTCGATGCGTCATGCAACTTAGACTATGAATGGCGGTACGCACCAAATCATAGCTCGGTTTGCCTTCAATGTGGGCAATTAAGCCAAAGCCACAGTTGTCTTTAAAGTCTGTGGGACTGGCTAGATAAGGATTGGCTGGCTCATAGGTTAAATCAAATAACGCAGGGGTTGGTTGATATGACTCATATGATTGGGGCTGGCGTAGGGCTAGCGGATGAAGCTGTGAGGTCATGTCCTCTCCTTAATGCAAAGGGATAAGCGGTTTTGGCGGGGCTTTAGTTGGGCATTGGTTGAACGTCAGTATCAAATAAACATACCCATTATCAAGAAAATAAATACCCTCATCACAATAAAAAACCTTGTCAGGCTATCTTAGACAAAGGCAGACTATAAATCCAGTGCTATTTGTGCTTAGGACTGAATTAGGCATGAATAAAGGGTCACAAATTTGTCGTTTGTATTACTTTGTATCTCCTCTTGAACTTAGAACCTGTATTCACAACATCACGCTTTAGAATTTAATAAAAATTCAAACTGACATTTAACTGCTTATGCATG
>JAAXIL010000199.1 GCA_012270355.1 Psychrobacter sp. | reverse complement strand
ATCACGCTTTAGAATTTAATAAAAATTCAAACTGACATTTAACTGCTTATGCATGAAAAATGGCTAAATCTTGCCTTTCTTCATCAAAAACTTGTTTGACTGGTTTGATAGATAAACTATCAATCTGCGTTTTTTCCTTGAAAAGCTGGCGATTTATCTCATTTTTCAAAGCAAAGATATTATGAATACAGGTTCTTAAGAAGAAACAATACCATTGGATCAGTTTACTGACTGTCCTCAATTATCTCACGAATGGGGTCATTACCTGCATTGCCATTAGCGTTGCCCTGAGCGGGTGCGTTTTGCGAGGCAGTTTGTTGAGCAGACCCAGCATTATTCGTTTGACTATTCTCCTGATTCTTTGTCTGTTTGTTTATTTGGGTGCTCGGTTTCGGTGAACTGCTTTGAGGTCTATTTTGATTGGCTTGACTGGTTTGATTGCTTGATTGTGCATTGTCAGGTGCTTCGGATTCAACACTGCGAGTTTCATTCACTGCTATAGTCTGCTCGGTATTGGCAGACTCGCGAATGCTCGATGCGGATGAATTGCCAGGAGCATTATTGGACGAACTAGCAGACGAGGTAGAAGATGCTTGATTGGTTCGACTGGCAGTATTGTTAGAGGCGGTTTGACTGCTGGCGTTTCGAGTTGGTTTGGGCGAGGCAAGTTTGGAAGCCTGTGGACTGGTCGAATTATTGGCAGTCGAACTGGCTGTAGCATTCGAAGGCGTGGTCGGACGCGAGGCTTTCACCGCCAACTCTCGACTTGTCGGTTGTAGTTTAACTGAGCGTACTCGGTTCGCTCCCAAATCTTTAACCGGTTCGGACAACTCATAATTCTCGATAAGGCTGGCATAACGGTTAAGTTCCTCAGGAATCACCCGCACATTGGCAGGCAAACCAAAGTCGATGGTTTTAGTCGCCCCCATTGCCATTTGTGGGCTTGCCATCACATCATAGGTCAGCACATAACGGGACTGATTGTTTTCATCCCGATAGCGAAAATAGGCAAATTTTTCCCGATCTTCACGCTCGTTTAAATAATCGGTCACAATGTCGTTTTCCGACACATCCATAACCTGTACCGTCCATTTGCCCTGATTTGCCTTTAGGTATCTGACATCTTTGAACTCAGGCGGATAGTCCCGCAAATCCCGAAGTAGGGCATCAAAGCTAATTGGCTTAACCTGACCTGCCAACTCATCCAATTTATCCACCGTGCGTAAGTTACTGACACTGCTGGCAGAAACAGAAGACTGTTCAGATTTTTTATCCTCCTTCTTCAAGACAGGGGCCTCGCTGAATATCCACACCAACAACGCACACATACCAACGGTGAGTGCCATCAATAACCACAGTCCTGTCGTGACTTTTTTAGCGGTTTTTTGCCGTTTTTTAGTCTTTGGATTTAAGGTCGTTGCGGAAGTTGCCATGAATAAATCGTCCTGCTTATTACAATAATTGCGTTGCTAGAATTTGTATGATTAAAATCAATCGCCCAAAACTGCCAATAGCTTAGTCTCATCAAAATCCGACGTAACGACAGCTTCCCCCAATGCTTTAAGCAAAATAAGCCGTAATGTGCCCGACTTGACCTTTTTATCGTGCATCATTAAGTTTCGGGCGGTTGATGCGTCAATGGCAGGGGGTTTGGTCGGTAAGTCAGCCCGTTCAAGCAAGCGAATCACTCGCTGAGTGTCGGCATCGGTTATCCAGCCCATCACCTGTGACAACTGACACGCCTGCACCATGCCCACTGCAACCGCCTCGCCATGTAACCAGTTACCATAGCCTTCATGCGTTTCAATAACGTGCCCAAAGGTGTGCCCAAAATTTAGCAACGCCCGTTTGCCCGCCTCCCGCTCATCCTCGGCAACCACATCGGCTTTGTGTTGACAACAACGGGCTACCGCTTCACCAATCACAGTCTCGTCAAGAGTCATCAAGGCATCCATGTTGTCTTCAAGCCACGTCAAAAAGCCTGCGTCCATAATCAAAGCATACTTGATGACTTCCGCCATACCTGCCGACAACTCACGCCTTGGTAAGGTTTTAAGCGTATTCATGTCGCATAGCACGAACTGCGGTTGCCAAAACGCCCCAATCATGTTTTTGCCTTTGGGATGATTGATGCCTGTTTTGCCTCCGACACTCGAATCAACTTGAGCCAATAACGTCGTTGGGATTTGGATAAAATTCACGCCCCGCATAAACGACGCTGATGCAAACCCGGTCATGTCGCCAATCACCCCGCCACCGAGGGCAATTAAAGTGACATCTCGACTGGCATGAGCGTCCATAAGGGCATCATAAATGCGGTCGATATGTGCTTGATTTTTATATTGTTCACCATCAGGCAAAATCACCGTCTGCACGGTGTGAGTTTGTGCCAAATTCGTTTGCAATGGCTCAAGATACAAGGGGGCTACCGTGTCATTACTGACAATCATCACTTGCTTGCCTTTTATAAAAGGACGGACAGCCTCCCCCCAATTTTCTCTACTTGTAATATGAATGGGATAGGCGTGGCTTGGCGTTTGAACGGTTAGGGTTTGCATGATGGCTGATTAGTTCTTTTTGTGTTATTTATTGAGTTGGGTTTATCGGGCTGGTTTGAGTCTTGGTTTAATAGGGTTCAACCCACTGCGGATACTGTTCTGCCAACGCATCACCCAAAGTTTTTAGAATTTGGCGAGCATCCACGTCGGCAGTCCTCACACTCACATCTGCGACCTCTTGATACAAAGGCGAGCGAATACGGTTTAAGTCTTCCAGTACTTGTCTTGGATTGGGCGATTGCAACAAAGGTCGGCTTTTATCCTTTGCAGTGCGGGCAAGTTGCACGTCAATCGAGGCTTGCAGATAAATAGTAATGCCTCGATTTTTGAGATGCTCACGGTTGTGTGGATTGAGCACTGCCCCACCCCCTGTTGCCAGCACGATGCCTGGCATGGCAGTTAATTCCTCAATCGCTCGCCGTTCCCGCTCTCGAACCCCTGCCTCGCCCTCTTTGGCAAAAATCCAAGGGATATCCGCCCCCGTTTGCTGTTCGATATGCTGGTCACTGTCCACAAAAAGCCGAGCGAAATGCCGAGCGAGCAACTTACCCACCGTCGGTTTACCCGCCCCCATCGCCCCGACAATAAAGATTGATGGCATGGGCAAGTTAGATTCGGTAGGGTCAGCAGGTTTGGCGTTTGGCATAAAAAGTATGGGTAGGCGTTGGCGTATAATAAAACAAATTTATAGACAAGCATTATAACGGAAAATGAAATAAATTATTTATCTTGACGCATCGCCATTTTGCTTCACTTTCCGCCAAACAAACCATGCCACCACAATCAGCACCGCCAGTCCCAAAAATATTTTGGAATACGGGGCAAGCGTTTCTTCGATGATGGCGTAATTTTGTCCAAAATGATAACCCGCCAGCGTGAGTAAGGTTGTCCAAATGCTTGCCCCAGCGGTAGTGAGCAACAAAAACGGCATCATCGGCATGTTGTTCATGCCCGCAGGGATGGAAATCAGCGAGCGAACTCCGGGCACCATTCGCCCAAAAAACACCGCTTTTGTGCCGTGTTTGTCAAACCAGTCGCTCGCTGACAGCACATCATCGGGTTTCACAAACACATATTTACCATATTTTTCGGTCACTTTGACCAAACGCTCTTTGGCAAACACTCGCCCGAGGTAATACAGGGGTAATGCCCCGAGTACCGTGCCAACCGTACCAGCGACAATCACCAAAATCAGGTTTAGCTGACCTTGCGACACGGCAAACCCTGCCGCAGGCATGATGACCTCAGAAGGAATTGGCGGAAACACATTCTCGGCAAACATGGCAAAGGCAATGCCCAGATAGCCAAACTTCGCCATAATCGATAGCACCCACTCGCTGATTTGATTCATGTCACTTCCCAACCCTTCCTAAAATAGACATCTAAATAGACAACTCATTTGCAAACTGAGCACTATACCTAAATAATAAGATCATCGTATGCAAATTGTGTGAAAAGCATGGCAGACTCTATTCCAAACTCGACCAAACCGCTTGTGGTGATGATTCATGGCTTGCATCAGCGGGCATTTATCATGCGTCCGTTGGCATCTAAGCTCAAAACGGCAGGCTATCGCACCCATCAACACGACTATTATAGCCTTGTTGACCCCGTCGAGATGCACAGCAAAAGCTTAAATAACTGGCTTAAGGCAAACCATGATCCCAGTGAGCCCTTGCATTTGGTGGGCCACAGTTTGGGCGGTTTGGTGATGCGAGATTTTATTCATCGTTACCCAAAATGGCAAATTGCCCCCTCAGTGACGTTAGGCACACCGCATTTGGGCAGTGTGTGTGCCGATTATGTGAGTCGGCTTGCCTCGCCACTGGTTGGACGAGCCTATTGCAAGGGACTGGACGGCGACATCGAACCGTTGCCCGATGACGTGTGCTTGGGGGTGATTGCAGGGAACTCGCCATACGGCTTAGGGCAATTGGTGCTAGAGCATTACAAACGCCAAAAAAAACTGCCCTCTGAACAAGGACAACACGACGGTACGGTATTTGTTAGCGAAACTCGCCTACCCAATGCCCGAGACCATATTGTGTTGCCCGTTTCGCATACAGGCATGCTGATTAACGATGCGGTAGCCAAACAAACGGTATATTTTCTAGAGCATGAACGGTTCTTGCGGACGTAAAAGCAAACACAAATGCATAAGAGAAAGAAGACCTGCTCAATGCAGTCATTCCACACTCGCTCATTCGAATTTTACGTTTAACACGCAACAAAAAACCCAAACCTAGGGCAAAAGGTTTGGGCTTCGTGCGTTACTTCCTGTTTTGAGTTCCATCTCACTCAACACCTCGCTAATCCTTAGCATATCCATGTGTTGATGAGTGAATTATAGGGCGTCAAGGTTGGTCTGCCTAGACGACAAAAACGTCTTGGTTTGTACGCTTTGGCTTACAGAATGACTGAATATGCTCATTGACACATTAGGGTCAATTACTTGTCCGCTTAATCACTTGCTTATCATTATCAGTCAATTCGCTGTCATGCTCCTCTGACATCTCTTCGCCCTCTTCTCTACCTTCTTCAATTTTTTCTAAAGTATCTTGTACATCATTTGCCGATGAAGTCGGGGCATTTTGGGCTTGCTCGCCGGTCACTTGTGGTTCGTATTGCAATGTGGTGAGTACAGGAAAGTGGTCTGAGCCAATCGATGGCATCCGCTGAATATCAACCAGCGTAAAGCACGGGCTATGGAAAATATGGTCAAGTGCCCAGCGTAAAAACGGAAACTTTACATGGAAGGTATTGATAAAAAATCGCCCGATGCGAGGGTCAAGCAGTTGCGAGATACGTTGGAACATGCGAGTGGTTTTTGACCATGCCACGTCGTTCAAGTCACCTGCCAAAATCACTGTTTTATCTGAGTCATGAATGTGTTTGCCGACCATCAACAGCTCGGCATCCCGGGTAGTTGATTTATCTGCTTCGGTTGGACTGGGGGGCATGGGATGTAAGCAATATAGCCAAATCACCTTGCCGTCATGCTCACCGCCTGTTAAGCGAATTTGGGTATGAATCGATGGGATGTCCTCAACCAGCAGATACTTCACTTCTGGGTCAATCAACTCAAAACGGGAATATAAATGCATGCCATATAAATTATCGAGCGGAATTTTAACCGTGTACGGATAATTTGGTTCAATGGCAGTTAGGGCATTTTCCCATTTTTTATCAGATTCGAGCGTGATGAGTACATCGGGCGTTTGCTGATTGACCAAATTGACAAGCGCATCGGTATTGTCATTTGAAGTAAGGACATTAGCCACCATCAATTTAATTTGGGTGGGATTGTTGAGGTTGGATGCGGAACGCACTTCTTTTTGCCAAATGGCAGTGTACGGCAATACCATTCTAAGTTGCCAAGCCAGAGAGCCAATCAAAGCTAGGGTCAAAAGCGTTTGCCAAATCGTCCACTCCATCCCCATGATTAAGGCAAACAGCAATCCCGCTAAAGCAATGACACCAATCACAATAAACTGAATACGTGGAAAATCAACCCCCCGCACCCACCAATAATCAAGTGGCACATGCCCCCACACGGTTGCAAACACGATAAAGCCCGCCAACGCTTGCATGACATAAAAGAGGATTTCAAGCATAGGTCATCTGCCATTGGTTGAAGAACGGGTTAAGAAATGGGTGAAAAAATTCAGTCATAAAAATTTGCAGTCACGCATGAATTTTAGTTGCATTTTTTGCAAATGCAAGGCATGGTAAGTGGTTTGTCTGTTATCATAATACGTTTATGAAGACCTGTTTTGACGTTTAGAGGTGAATAATGAGTAATTTACGGGTAGGTTTAGTGGGCTGGCGTGGCATGGTCGGTTCGGTGTTGATGAATCGCATGAGCGAGGAAGGGGATTTTGATGGTATTACCCCCGTTTTTTTCTCAACCAGCAATGCGGGCGGTGACGCTCCAACTTTTGATGGCGTGACGCATAACGACGACACCAACACCCTAAAAGATGCACATGATATTGATGAACTTGCTAAATGCGACGTGATTATCACCTGTCAAGGTGGCGATTACACCAAAGCCGTGCATGGTGAGTTGCGAGATTCAGGTTGGAACGAGTATTGGGTGGATGCTGCTAGCAGTTTGAGGATGGAAGATGACAGCGTCATCGTGCTTGACCCTGTCAACCGTGCTGTGATTGACGAGGCACTGGCAAATGGTACAAAAGATTTTATCGGCGGCAACTGCACCGTGTCGCTGATGCTAATGGCGATTGGCGAATTATTCAACCGAGGCTGGGTTGAGTGGGTGTCTGCCATGACCTATCAAGCTGCTAGCGGTTCGGGGGCTAAAAACATGCGTGAGCTGATCGAAGGCATGGGCGTATTGCGTGATGCTGTCAGTGATGAACTTGCCGACCCTGCCAGCAATATTTTGGACATTGACCGCAAAATTGCTGACACCCAGCGTAGCCCAGATTTTCCTACTGAGCATTTTGGCGTACCACTGGCAGGCAGTTTAATTCCTTATATTGATAGCCAACTTGAGAACAAACAGTCACGTGAGGAGTGGAAAGGTGGCGTTGAAACCAACAAAATTTTAAAGAATATGGGTAACGATGTGGTGCCAATCGACGGACTTTGTGTGCGGATTGGTTCAATGCGTTGCCACGCTCAAGGCTTGACCATCAAACTAAAACAAGACATTCCATTAAGTGACATTGAGGATGCCTTGCGAAACAGTGGTAATCAGTGGCTGGACGTGGTAGAGGACACCAAAGAGGCTGCTGTTGAACGTCTGACCCCCGTTGCCGTCACAGGGACGTTAACCGTTGCCATCGGGCGACTACGCAAACTCAATATGGGCGGTGAATACCTTGGGGCATTTACAGTTGGCGATCAATTGCTTTGGGGAGCGGCAGAACCATTACGGCGGATGCTCGGTATTATCCGTGAGCAAGCGAATTAATTTATTGTTTTCTACTTAGCCAGTTGTTACTCGTTAATTTTAAATAAGTCAGTTTATTGCATGCCAATGAACTGGCTTTTTTTTAATGAAACATTGAAGCTTTCTTATCGAAGCA
>JAAXIL010000027.1:6741-7617 GCA_012270355.1 Psychrobacter sp. | reverse complement strand
GCATAATGTCATAAATGCCGATGGCATCAAAAATGCCACAAATCATCGCCAGCCCCCACTCAGCAAAAACTAACCCAATCAACACGCCAACAATCATCGCAATTAAGATGCCATAGCGTTTTACCACGCTGATTTGATAATTGCGTTCGTTACTGGCAATCGAGTCATCGGTCGGGTTCAAACTGGTGCGAGAATCAGCCATGCGTTATCCTTGTCGTGTGAGTGGGCTAGACTTTGATACTATCGACGTTGCAGTTATTGCCTTTGCAATCAGGCGACTTTGTAATTATCAGCGATTTAGCTATAATGCACGGGCATTTTAGCATTTCAAACTCTCTTATAGAATAATAGGAAACATTATGGCGATTGAACAAACTCTATCTATCATTAAGCCCGATGCGGTTGGCGGAAACCACATTGGCGAAATTTATGACCGTTTTGAAAAAGCGGGTCTTAATATCGTTGGGGCAAAAATGGTGCATCTTGATGACGAAAAAGCTGGCGGATTTTATGCCGAGCACGCCGAGCGTCCATTTTATAATGACCTTAAATCTTTTATGACTTCAGGTCCTGTCGTGGTGTCGGTTTTGGAAGGCGAGAACGCCATTGCCAAACACCGTGAAATCATGGGGGCAACTAACCCAGCCGAAGCAGATGAAGGAACAATCCGTAAAGACTTTGCTACCAGCATCGACGAAAATGCGGTACATGGTTCTGACTCGCCAGAGTCTGCCAAACGTGAAATTGCTTACTTCTTTGATGACAGCGAAGTGTTAAAGCGGACTCGTTAGATGGTTAAAGTGAATTAACCAGACAAAAAATGACCCAAACTTGGGTCATTTTTATTCTTAAAATATCATTCTCTTAAATCAACAT
>JAAXIL010000027.1:3822-6731 GCA_012270355.1 Psychrobacter sp. | reverse complement strand
ATAATATTCACCTTAATAAAACAAACAAAAAAGTACCCAACCTTTTTTCATTTTTTATTCATAAAATATCGTGCCCTTAAATCAACATTAAGTCGTCCGAGTTTTTAGCGATTCCAAATAACTGCGAATGTTCGTCACATAGTGCATACACTGCACATAACGTGAATTGCTCGCCTTATTGTCCGACATATAGGCAAAAACGTTTGCCCAACTGTTGCCGTCTTTACCTTGTTTTTCGACTTGACGTTGAATGCGTTTGACCGCATTGGGACCCATGTTGTAGGACGCTAACGCAAACCATAAGCGATCGGGATTTGGAACGTCGGCAAATTCCGCCTTCATTTGTTCCAAATATTTCGCCCCCCCGCCGATGCTTTGGTATGGATCGACCCGATTGGACACGCCCATTTCTTTAGCCGTCGCATTGGTCAGCATCATCAAGCCTTGAACACCTGTTGGCGATACGGCATTCGCATCAAGGTGAGATTCTTGATAACCCATGGCGACAAGCAGCTCCCAATCGTGGTCATAATTTTGGGCTTGCTTCTCAAAAGAAGATTGATAGTTCGGCAACCGATTATCCAACGCCTTTTCAAAATGTTGACGGTTGTAGTCATTTTTTAACAAGTTTTGATCATAAAAATTAGCGACTTTAGCGGTGTCCTTAAGCTGTTTATTATCACAGACGAAATGGCTGGCTTCTAACGCAAGCGAGTCATTCGGACTGCGGAAACTCAGGCTAGTTTTGGGGTGCAAACCATTTTCAATCATCAGCTCATCACGACCACAACTGACACTCATGGTCGCTAGTTCCGCACTAACGATAGCTTCAGTGCTGGCAGTGGTTAATGCCACGTCCGCTTTGCCTTGAGCCACTGCCTTTAATGCTTCGGCATCGCTGGCAAACTCTGCAAGCTCAATGTCCACGTCCAAGTTTTGAGCATAGGCACGGGTCAAATCATAGCCAAAGCCATGCTGAAAACCATCGGTTGCAAAAAATGTGCTGTCACTTTTCACCGATGCCACCCGCATTACACCCGTTGCCATCACGTCATTATAAACGTGAACCGCACCCTGCTCGTCTTTAGCGTTATTGTCATGAGCTTTAATGACCATGCTTTGAGCAGGGATAGAAAGTAGGGCAACAATGGTAAGACCCGCAATGCGTTTGCCTTTGCCGTACTTTTTGGACATTGGGTTTAGGCTACGATGCCGACTGAGAGTGGTGCTAAGAGCTTTGATGGACGACCGAGCCGATTTCTGCTTAAATCGATCCCGTCGTTTTGACGTTTTGGAATTTGAACTGCGAGTTAAATTTGAAGAGCTGAGTCGATTGGTCAAGCGTTGCATCGATATCCCTTTATCTAACCATCCATGCCGTGTCAGAGTGCGTTGCCCTATGCAACACAATCCTACAAACCACACCATGAGCAAGAAAATTGACAGTCAAATTAACTAACGAGATAACTAAAAAATTAAATACAAACAGTTAATATCAATGTCAAAAAGGCTTGCTAGCAGACGGAACACCATGCAACATGACAATAAAATTGGGTCATTGTGCATACGAAAGGTTAAGTTAATCATTACTTATATTAATTATCCGCTAAAAAAATGGATAATTTTGCAATCACTAACTCAGTTAAGTTGAGTCGTAATTGCAGTATCAACCTTGCCCGCTACTGCGATGATTTCATGAAAATGAGTCATTGCAAAACAAAACCATAACGTTGAACGCTTATAACAATTAGTTATGATTTATGCTAGAAGGTTATTATGGGGATTTATTCGGCTATTTCAATATAAGAAATGTTTTTGCGATAAACGCTCTATTTAGCTAGATAGATGAATATGATTAAAAACAAGTGTTTGTTTTTAACCAATTTTTGCCTAAATTTTAGTCAAATAGATTGGGCTACATTTAATTAAGGTTAAGCAGGATTTGGGTCATCTATAAATTGCACGTCAAGCTCAAAATGATTGCCGATGACTTCACCTAATGCCTTAACCCCGCCAACTTCAGTGGCGTGGTGACCGCAGGCGAGATAATCAATGCCCAACTCTCGGGCAAAATGGGTGGTGCGTTCGCTGATTTCACCTGATATAAAAGCTTCGCACCCCATCGCATGGGCTTGTTCAATCATGTCTGGCGCCCCACCCGTGCTAATGCCAATCTTTTGCACCATTTTGGCGGTGGGATTATCGGAAAAACGGTTAGCAGGAATGTGCAAGGGCGTGCAGTTTAGGGCGGTGGTGATGGTGTTAATGAGCTGACCGATAGGCTGTGGCTCGCAGGTGGCGACATTGCCCACGGGATTTGCTTCAGCAGGGTATAAACCGCCAATGATGGTCAACCCTAACTGTTTGGCAAGCACCGCATTGTTGCCAATCTCAGGGTGAGCATCAAGGGGTAAATGGTATGCTAACAAAGACATGTTACTTTGCATAAGCGTACGAATACGTTTGCCTTTCATGCCTATCAGTGGTTGATCTTCCCCCTTCCAAAAGTAACCGTGATGCACCAAAATGGCATCAGCATTTGCGTTTATTGCCTCGTCAATCAGATGTTGCGTTGCTGTCACACCGGTGATCAGCGTGCGAATCGGGTGTCCGCCATCAACTTGCATTGCGTTTGGGCTATAGTCCGAACAGTCACCTGCCTGCACAAAGGCAGTGCACCAGCTTTCTAGTTGGGCAGGGCTAAGTGCTTGCTCAAAGCTGGGGTCTTTATGGATATTGGATTGAGTATTTGGCATAAATAAAACCGCTATCGGGCAAACCGATGGAAAGAATTGATTAAGCTAATCGCCATTTAGGGAACATTTATACGGCAGAAAACCCAGAAAACCGGCTGGTAGCCAATATCCCCGCTGACCTGCAAATGTAACACGAATGCAATGTTCTCGCCA
>JAAXIL010000027.1:492-3812 GCA_012270355.1 Psychrobacter sp. | reverse complement strand
CAAACCGATGGAAAGAATTGATTAAGGTAATCGGCATTTAGGTAACATTTTACGGCTGAAAAACCGTAAAAACGGCTTGTTGGCAATATCACCGCTGGTCTGCAAATGTTACACTAATGCCATTTTAACGCATTTGCATTGATGACGCACTTTGTTATGGTGTTGCCATTTTATAAAGCACGGCATTGCCATTCGCCAAATCATAGCTTGCTATCATGTATCATCATTTCGCTATTGAAACGATATTTTGACATTTTTAAGTATAAAATCGAGAAACCTATGTCCACAGAGCCTACTGAGCCAAAATCCCCTGTAACGCCGCTTAAAACAAAGCCTGCAAATACGACTGTCAATACGGCTAATAAGTCCAGCACGTCGATAGTGTGGAAGATTTTGCCGTGGTTATTGTTGCTTGCGGTATTGATAGCGTTCGTTTGGGTGTATGTGGGTTTGAAAACCAGCCAGCAAAATGCGTGGCAACCCCCTCGCAATGAGGAAACCATCTCGCTTCCTTTGGGGGACGACTCTAATAAGCCCGAACCCATCAGCTCGTATCACGATGCGGTGGCTCGGGCATCGCATTCGGTAGTCAACATTTACACCACGCAGGCGGTCAGTCAGCATCCGTATATGGACGACCCCATGTTACGGCGATTTTTTGAGTTTAATGGCGGTTTGCCCGAGCAAGGCGACAACTCAACCAACCTCGGATCAGGGGTGATCGTGTCGCAAGATGGTTATATTGTCACTAACGCCCATGTCATCGCTAAAGCCGATGAAATCGTGGTCGCCCTCAACGATGGACGCAAAGCGATTGCCGAAGTTATCGGCACAGACCCCGACAGCGATTTGGCGGTGATTAAGGTGGACATGATTGACCTTGAGCCACTGGCATTTCGCAATGACCCCATCGAAGTGGGCGACGTGGCACTGGCGATCGGTAACCCGTTCGGCGTGGGGCAGACCGTCACGCAAGGCATTATCTCTGCCACAGGACGCACAGGGCTTGGCATCAATACCTTTGAAGACTTTATCCAGACCGATGCGGCAATCAACCCCGGTAACTCAGGTGGGGCACTTGTTGATGCGTCGGGCGAACTGGTGGGCATCAACACTGCCATTTTCTCTCGTTCGGGTGGGTCGATGGGTATTGGTTTTGCCATTCCAACCGCCTTGGTTGAGCAAGTGATGAACGCCATCATCAAAGATGGACGAGTGAGCCGAGGCTGGCTGGGCATCGAGGTGCAATCGCAGTTGCGTGACCCAACCGCTCTTGATAGCACAACGGGCGTTGAGGTGCTGAACGTCATTCCAGGTAGCCCATCGGCAAAAAGTGGCTTGCAAGTCGGCGACGTGATTTTGTCGATTGATGGCGTGGAAATGACCGATGCCAACCGTTTAATTCAGTATGTGGCTCGCAAACTGCCCGACACGGTGCTATCGGCTCAGGTGCTTCGAGGCACAGAAAATATCAATGTGAAAATCACGCTTGCCGAACGTCCAAGCCAAAATGATGGACAATCGCAAGCCTTGCCGTTAGATGAAGATCAAGGCTTGCCGTTTGGCTCACCGTTTGAGCAAAATGGGTCGATAAATGGCGATGAGTTAAGCGACGAAGAGCGGGCAAGACTGAGAGAAGAGCTCATAGAACTGTTTGAAAATGGGCAACGTCCGCAATAATCTTCAACAAACCCTAAATATTTAACAGCGTAATCCTGCCTTGTACTTGGCAACAACAAGGCAGGATTTCGTCATTTTTGAGCTGGGCTAATGGCTGACTGGCATAGCTGATGGGCTGATTAGCATGAGCATAAGCCAAGCGACAACTGCCACAATAACCCTCACGACATTGAAACTCAACATTGTGACCAGTCCGTAACAAGCCCTCGAGCAAGGTTTCATCGTCGTGTAAATAGAACGTCGTGCGGGTGGTGGTGACCCAAGTCATAGTTTCTCTTGGTTGAAATTGGATCCCCCCTTGAAAAGGGGAGTTAAAAGCGGTTAGCTTCGTTGTTTATATTCAGACTGGTAAAACGTAGCAGGGGATATAAAACAGACTAAAGCTCAAAATCATCAAAATCACTGTCAGATAAATCCGAATCAATTTGACCCACTAAATACGAGCTAATCTCGGTTTCTTGCGGGGCGACTTGTACGTTATCCGACGATAGCCATGTGTTAATCCAAGGAATCGGGTTGCTTCGAGAGTCGGGGAATACGGCAGGCAAGCCCACTGCTTCCATACGTAAATTGGTGATGTATTCGACGTATTGGCATAAAATGTCTTTGTTTAGCCCAATCAGTGCGCCATCTTTAAACAAATAGCGTGCCCAATCTTTTTCCTGCTCGGCGGCGGTGCGGAAATTCTCGACGCACTCGGCTTGACAGTCTTCGGCAATTTTTTCCATCTCGGGATCGTCTTTGCCTGAGGCTAAAATGTTAAGCATGTGCTGGGTTGAGGTGAGGTGTAAGGCTTCATCTCGGGCAATCAGCTTGATGATTTTGGCGTTGCCTTCCATGAGTTTGCGTTCGGCAAAGGCAAACGAGCAGGCAAACGACACATAAAAACGAATGGCTTCAAGCACGTTCACCGCCATCAAGCATAAATAAAGCTGACGTTTTAGAGTGGATAAATTGACGGTGATTTGTTCGCCATTGATGGTGTGCGTGCCTTCGCCATACAGTGAATACACTTGCGAATGTTGATACAACTCATCGTAATATTTGGCGATGTCGGTGGCTCGTTTAAGAATGTTTTCATTGTCCAAAATGTCATCGAACACGGCAGATGGGTCGTTGACGATGTTGCGAATGATGTGGGTATAACTGCGAGAGTGAATGGTCTCACTAAACGCCCACGTTTCAATCCAAGTTTCAAGCTCGGGAATCGACACCAAAGGCAACAGTACAACGTTGGGCGAGCGTCCTTGAATGGAATCGAGCAGGGTTTGGTATTTTAGGTTGCTGATAAAGATGTGTTTTTCGTGGCTGGATAGGTTGCCATAGTCAATGCGGTCACGAGACACATCCACTTCTTCGGGTCGCCAAAAAAACGACAGTTGTTTTTCGATCAACTGTTCAAAAATGGGGTATTTTTGTTGGTCGTAGCGGGCGACGTTGACGGGTTGCCCAAAAAACATGGGTTCGGTGAGTGGGTCATTTTTAGTTTGGTTAAAAATAGAGTAGGTCATGGGGTGCTCGCTGGTTTCGATGATTGGTTTTGGTTAAATGCTAAATGTCACGATTTCGGGTGCTATTTGACTGTCGTTTTCTAACGTATTTAGGGGTAAATAAATTGCCGTCTAAGTCTTGTCAACACC
>JAAXIL010000027.1:0-482 GCA_012270355.1 Psychrobacter sp. | reverse complement strand
TTAAGGGGTATAAGTTAGTATTGAGACTGTCATCATGTCCACTCCTCTCGCTGTTCGTTCTGCCATTTTACAGGGTCATCAATGTCATTAAAGGCACTGATTGAAAGTTGACCCAAATCAAACTTTTTATGATTATCGTTATCTTGTACTGACATTAACTTTAGCTTTGAGGACAAGTCATTTGGGTTAAAGTCAACAATGATGGATTGTGATAACGAATCCATTGGATTGGCATTTTTGAAGATGTCTTGAATAAACAATCCGCCATCTTTAATGATTGCTGTGTATTGCATAAAATTTCCTTTTGAAACTATCAATTACTAGGTATGCTATTCTAAATATTTATTTATAACGGGGAAAAATATGTCAAACGCCACTGTTCAAACCATTACTACCATGTTAGCGCGACTACCCGATCCTCGCCAACCACAAACCTATGATCACTTGCCCGAGTACCTTGAAGAGCTTTACGCCGACGCTAA
>JAAXIL010000077.1:7307-7650 GCA_012270355.1 Psychrobacter sp. | reverse complement strand
GACAGAATCAGTGGTATTCGTCACTTCTGCCGTGTCCGTTGTTTCGGCTGTTTCGTTATGAGCAGGGTTAGAGCACGCCGAAAGCGTTGTGGCAGATAATGAAGCCAACAATACGGCACAAGCCAGTTTGGTGAAGTGGGTATTAAGGTAGTTGGATTTGAGAATCATGGTTAGTTTCCTAAATATTGATCTAATCAATCATTCAAGTAAAATTTAAAAAGTTAATAAATTTTAATGAATAAAATTTGACCTGCTATTCTACAAGTCGTTTTTATTTAAACCAATTATCATTTTCATTTAATTATTTAGCAATTTTAAGAATGAAGTAGTGAGATAAACACTA
>JAAXIL010000077.1:5833-7294 GCA_012270355.1 Psychrobacter sp. | reverse complement strand
CCATAAAAAGTATGCTCCACCAATAATTGCAGCGATTGTTCCTGCTGGTAGTTCATAAGGTAAAATTACATAACGCCCAATCCAATCGGCAAGCATCATCACGCCTGCTCCGAGCAATGCGGCTAGGGGCAATTGTTTTTCTAACTGCACTGCCCCTAATGAAGTTGCCAAATGCGGCGTCATTAATCCAATAAAGCTTAAGGGTCCCACAGCAAGCGTGCTTGCGGTACTTAAAAACGCCACCAAAATCAATAAAGCCAAACTCGTGGGCGTAACCGCCACGCCTAAACTGCGGGCAACGGGACTGCCTAGCCCTAACAGACGAAGCGGTTTGATTATGAGAACACTTAAAACAAACAGCACGACTGCCACAACCATGAGCACCCACACCGTTCCGGGGCGAGCACTGTACGTCGTTCCCGACAACCACGCCAGCATCGCTTGCAAACGAGGGTCGCCCGACAGCGTCACCAAACTCATCACGCCATCCATCATGGCGGCGATGCCGATGCCAACCAGTAGCAAATACGCAGGCGTGACTTTGCGAGCTAGCCAAATCACCAGTAGTAGCACTGCATATGCCCCTCCCAATCCACTATCAAGCAATCCGTAACCCCTAGCCTCAAAACCAAAGGACGGTAAAAACAAAAATCCCAAAATCACGCCCATTGCTGCCCCAGAGCTAACCCCTAACACTTCAGGGCTAGCCATTGGGTTGCGGGTCAGGGTTTGTAATAGCACCCCTGCCACCGCCAACATCACGCCAGTTGCCGCTGCACTCAAGGTGCGGGGCAAGCGGTATTCAGCGGTTAATGCCCAATCAGTGCTTAGTCCGAAGCCAGATTTATCCGTCACCAGCAAGCACACCACGACTGCCAAACAAACGACTATCCCGCTCCATAGTTTCCAATTAACCGATCGCCTCTCCCCTGTCATCATTGGGGTGATGGTCTCAATGCCGTGCCGACGCTGGCGAAGAATCAACCAAATGATCAGTGGGGCTCCCAAAATACCCGTAAACGAGCCAGCGGGAATTGGCATGCCCATGGCAGGTTCGATCAACAAAGTAATGTTGCTGGTTAGCCACAAAATCAATGAGCCAAACCCGAATGCCGCAACCAGTAGACAACCAATGCGGTTAATACCCAATGCATTAACCAAACTTGCTGCCCCTAAACCGATAAAACCAATCAGCCCGACTTCACTCACCACCAATGCGGTGACGATAGCAGTGAGTACCACCACGCCCATGCGAATGGCGTTAATCGGTACGCCCAAGCGTTTGGCTTGCAGGTCATAAAGGTTCATTAGGGTTAGTGGTTTGAGCAGGGGCAGGCAGATGACTGCCAGCACCACCGAGGTCATGGCAAGTTTAATGACGGTTTGCCAATTGGTTTGGGTTAAAAATCCTGCTGCCCACGCCAAAATCCCGATGCTTTGTTCTTTAAAAACCAGCACCAA
>JAAXIL010000077.1:0-5823 GCA_012270355.1 Psychrobacter sp. | reverse complement strand
GGTTAGTTATCGCTGCTGTTAATGCAACTGAAAAAAACAGCACCAACACGCTGGCTATCGCTGCCAATAAAATATTAACGACCAGTCCACCCAGCACCAAAATCAGTGGATTAAAACGGCTGGCAGCAGCGAGTAAAAACACCAATGCCATGCTGGCAATCGCTCCAACAACTGCCACCAATGCCCCACCATGAATCGCCAAGCTCGGCACAAACAAGGTTACAATCAGCATTGCCAACTGAGCTCCTGTGCCGATGCCAAGCGTGGTATCAGAGGCGAGTGGATTTTTAACCAATTGTTGAAGCAGCACACTTACCACACCAAGCAGACCGCCCGCCAAAATCGCTACGCACGTGGTTGCCACAATCCTAAGTTGCACCGCCATGTCCGGTATCGTCAGCGCCTCACTTGGTCGAAACAAGTCACTCATCGGCAACGACCAAGTGCTGGCAATTAGCGACCATCCACTGTAAGCGATACCAATCAGCAGCAACCCAATAAGCACAACAATTCGCCATACGTTGATGTTCGTCATACCGCACCTCCACCAACGTAATCTGCGGTCGCCATCATATCAGCCACTCGAGTGAGCGATGCCATACCGCCATAAATCCACACGGGGGGCAGTTTTGCCATGCAACGACCCGCATCGCCTGTTTGTCCGTAGCCCAAACGCTGCCCCACCAAGCTATTTTTGAGTTCCGCCTCGCTAATTGCATTAAGAGGTTCGATAATCAGCAAGCACACGTCGGCATCTAGCTTTGCCAAATCGCCCACCTGTTGACTGGTGAACCCCCATCCGTTACCTTCGCCAAGCTCTACCAATTCCAAACCCATCAAATTCATCGCTGGATTAAACAAACTGTTTTTGGCATACATTCTAAAGTTGTTGCCGTCAACAAATTGTGCCACCGCAAATCGTTTAATATTTGGTTGATGGGCTCTAAAAACTTCGCCTTTTTGGACAATCTCCTGTTTCGACTCACTAATATAGGCCTTAGCATGTTCAGGCTCGCCAATGGTGTCGCCTAGCTCAAGCGTCGGGGTTATAAAATCCTGCCAAGTACGAACACTGGCATCCGCCTTATTGTTTTCGGTTCCCGACACGATAATGGACACATTTTTCACATCGCCATACACGCCCCGTGCATGTTCATAAAAAAAGTTGTCAATCAATAAATCAGGCTCACGCTGTGCCACCAGTTCCGCGTTGGGTAGATAGCGACGGCCCAAATCACCCACCGAATTTGGCAATTGTGGTTCACCCACCCATTGCTCCCACACCCGAATGTCACCTGTCGCAATCGGGGGTTTACCCATTGCTGCCATCGTTGCCGCCACGCCCCAATCGGGGGTAACTACCTTTATGTCATTGCTTTGATTGGGGCTGACTAAGGTTGAAGGAGATTGACTGGCTTGGTGAGCATCACATCCTGCCAAACTTAGACAAAATCCAAAACTCATCATGAATAATATAAAACAATCGTTCGGTTTTAGTGCTGTAAGCATCATAGATCTGTTCATCGCCCCCTTCACTCCACTGCCCCTTGTTGCCCACTTTTTGGATGCGTCATTAGAGTCATGTTCACATCGAAAATATCCTTAAGGACGTTAGGTTGCATGGTGCTGGCAACATCTCCGCTATGGCAAATTCTCCCTCCTTTGATGGCAATAATGCGGTCAGCGTACTGCGAAGCAAGGTTGATGTCATGCACAATCATCATCACGCCCAAGCCTTGAGTATCCACCAATTTGCGTATCAATTCGACCACTTCAATTTGATATTTCACGTCCAGTGCCGCCAGTGGTTCATCCAACAACAAATACTTAGTATTTTGCGCCAAACACAACGCCAGCCAAACCCGTTAGACTTCCCATACCGACAATTTGGCGTCAATTCGAATCGCAAATTGTTCTACTTGCGTACTCGCCATTGCCTCACGAACCTTGGCATGGTCAGCGTCATTGGGTTTTTGTAGCCATTTTTGATGCGGGTAGCGTCCGAGCATTACCAATTCTGCTACTGTGAAGCTGGCGGCATCCGGCAATTGCTGAGGTAAGTAAGCCATTTTTTTTGCCAAAGCCTTACTGCCGTATTCGCCTAGCGGGATATCATCCAGCATCACCGACCCTGAGTTAAATGTCATCTCACCTGCCAGTGTCTTAATCAATGTAGATTTGCCTGAGCCGTTGTGCCCCACAAGGGCGACGAGCTCATGCGTAGATAACTGACAGTCAATGTTGCTCAATAATGTGTTACTTTGTCGAACCACGTTGAGTTGGGATGCTTTTAACATAGGAATCATGTCACTTTGTAAGTGAAGTCAAAAAAATAAAACCGCATTCTACTCGCAAAAGCAAGTGAAAACAATTATCATTTAATATGACAAACTTCATTCAATACTCTATCAAACTTTTTCTCTTCATTTATCAAATTTGAATATGAATTTCCTTTTTTTTAGTATTTCATCCAATTATTTAGGAACGTTATGACCTTTTCTTTTCCTGAAAGTCGCACCCCCATCGACCATCCTGAAAAATCACACATCATCGCTCACCTTAATGATGAGCACGGCGATGAAATCACGGCGTTTGCCAGAGTGCTGGGCGGTATTAAGCGTGCTGAATTAGACAAAAACATTGCTAATCAGTCTAATCAAGACGAACAAATTAAGCTTTTTGATATTTATGCTGAAGGATTTGAGGTTGGCATAGCGAATTCTGCTCCATTATTTATCGCCTTTCCACAACCTATCGCCAGCTTTGATGACCTACAAACCCAATATATTTTGCTCAAGCAAAAAGCAGACAAAGCATTGGGCAAAAAGTCCATCAAACTAACCTCGCAGCATTTTACGGTGTTAAGTAGCGAGCATATTTCACCAAATATGCTTAGGCTCACGTTAGATTTAGACCTTAACCCCGAGCATCCCATGCCGACCGATGAGGCAGGCTATGCTTATTTGTTTGACCTAAAAATTAACGACTCGCCTACCTTTGACACCAGTAAAAGTAAGAAAGAAGAGCGAAAACATGTGTATTACACGCTTCGCAAAGCATGGCAAGCTGATGACGTCACGCAAGCGTGGGTGGATATTTATGTGCATGGTGATACGCCCGCTGGCAATTGGGCAACAGCGTTGCAAGCAAAAGACCGTATTCAAACAACACGGGAATTTCCCGAAAAAGTGGCACATTTGAGCGATGGGCAAGCGGTGCTTATCTGCGATGAAACCTCCGTGCCGACAGTAGCAAGACTGCTAGAGTTGTGGACAAACCCCACGCCGCCGCTGATTGTATTTATGACACAACACGCTGATGATCAAGCCTATTTGACCCATCACACTCTTGACATTGCTCCCGATCTCAGCAATAACCTCACCGTGTTGCCACTTAATATTGACCCCATTACCATCGACACGGATACAAGCGAGTTGGCAACTGTCATCATCAATCGTTTGGACGAATATTTACGGCAAACCTCGATGCAAATCGACAAAGTGTGGGGAGCTGTAGAAGCCGACACCGCCAAAGCCCTGCGTCCGCTGCTGCGTAAGCGGTTTGATCTGGATAAAAGCGACGTGGTGGTGAAGGTGTATTGGCGAAAAAGTTAGCATGGCTTCAGATAAAAAAAAGGCTTACCGTTTGGTAAGCCTTTTTTTTGTTGATAATTTAACGTCTAAAAATCTGCCGTCATACTCACCGCCACTTGACGCTCAGGTCCATACCAACAATTGCTAATGTCATAGCACGAGCTGACATAGGTTTCATCGGTCACGTTATTAACGCTTGCCCCAATGCTTAACCAATCATTGACGTAATATTCGCCGCCCAAGTCCAGCAAGGTGACTGAAGGCAAGGTATCGATGTTGCGTCGATCCAACTCAGTGCCGCCAATATATCGCACACCTGCATTGAGTTTTAGCTTCTCAGTCGGATAAAAATTAGTCCAAAGCGTGGCTTTGTGTTTGGCGATTTGCGGTGGGGCATTGCCTTCGACTTCGGGATAAATTTCCTCTTTAGTAATCTCGGCATCGGTGTAGCTATAGCTGGCAGCCAAGTCCATCGAGTCATTCACTCGATTGCTGACCGACACTTCAAACCCTTTAGACTGAATTTCGCCCGTTTGTGTTTGGTTGCGATAGAAATCGTAGTCTGAAACCAATACGTTTTCTTCTGTGATTTGATAGGCGGCAAAATTGGCTTGCGTGTTGCGGTCTTTGTATTTGATGCCTGCCTCTATCTGATCGGCGGTGGTCGGCTCAAACGGCTTGCCAGTGATGAAATTGGTTCCGACCACAGGTTGAAAGGACTGCGAATACCCCACAAATGGTGACACCCCATTATCCACGGGCTACCGCCTCGCTAGCCGGCCGCTGGTCTCATCTGCTTCGTTTACCACTTCGCCTTGCTCATAAACCGCCCCACTTGACGCTTTGGTTTGATAATTTTTACTTTCAAAATCGTCAAACCGTACGCCTGCCACCACCGTCAAATCATTGAACTTGACTTCATCTTGCAAATAATAGCCAATTTGCTTGACGGTAATGTCATCGTTTTGCACATAAGTGTCCAGTGGCAACGCATCAGGGTCAACCAAATTATAGTCGGGGTTTGACAAATCAAGTATGGGCGTAAATTCAGTAAAGGTGGCAGGGTCGATACTGCCCGCGTCTTGATAAGTCACCTTGCTGTCGGTGTTTTGATAATCGACGCCGAATAAGACGTTATGCGACAACTGTCCTGTGCCAAATTCAAACGCCAACTGATTGTCGGTGCTGTAGTTGCTCATTTCCTCATCGGTGATATAAGCGTCTCGCACCAGCAAGGCATCGCCGTTTGGATAATCAGGGGCGTAGTCTTGAACCAACCCCCGATTATAAATATTTTTTTGCAGGGCGTCGGCATCGGGATAACGGGACACCTGCTTAAACGTCACGTTGTCAGCCACATCCCAGTTTAGGGTCAGCGTTGGCATCAGCACTTCCCGCTCATAGTTGACCCAGTTGTCGCCCGCAAAGGCATCGCTGTCTAATTTGCCATAGCTGGCATCATACACCGTACCAATTGCAGGTAGCGGCACTGACGGAGTGGCTTTTGGGTCGTCTTGATAATACACGCTAGCAAGCACGTTCAACGCATCGGTGGCTTGCCACTCCAACGATGGATTAACCATTACCCGCTCTTCTTCGGTGGTTTGCATCTGTCCGTCTTTTTGCCGCCCCAATGCCACCAACCGATAGTTTAAATCATCACTCAACGCACCTGTGCTGTCTAAGCCAATTTCCATTAAGTTTTGACTGCCACCCCGTAGCCTTACTTGATGCGAAGGCGTGGCTTGAGGGGTTTTAGACACCTGATTAACCATGCCACCTGGTGAGCCAAACCCGTATAGCGATGACGCAGACCCTTTCACCACTTCCACCGCTTCGGTGGCGTAAGCATCGATTTGCGGGTACAAATTCCATGCCCCATCATAGGGCAAACGCACCCCATCGTAGTAGCCGTTTTGGATGGTGGTAAACCCACGAATGCGAAACTCATCAAATATGGTAAAAGTGCCTCGAGATTCAGGGGTGACCCCTGGCTCATAGCGTAAAGCGCCATTTAAGCTGACGACTTGGCGATAGTCCAAGGTTTTCCCGTCGATGCGAGAATAACTCATCGGAGCATCTTCTGGCTCCAGCGTGGTTTTCGTGCCTGCCGTGCGATAACTGTCGGCATAAACCGTGATGGTCTCAAGCGTGTTGGTTGTGGTTTCTGCTGAAGATATTGTTGTGGTAGAAGTAGGCTTAGATACGCATGTCATGGAATAATCTAAAT
>JAAXIL010000197.1 GCA_012270355.1 Psychrobacter sp. | reverse complement strand
AAAATGGTTTCAAAAGCTATGGTAAGCGAAACTATAAATACAAAGACTGCAAAAGGCATTGAAGGTAATAATTGCACTATCAGACATCGAGTAAGGCGAGCATTTAGGCGAAGTTGTAACTTTCCTAAAAAGCTGGAAAATCACTTGGAGTAAATGTGCAACAGTCTTGTCGCACCATGACATAGTTAATAAGTTAAGTGAACCATGGTAACTCCTGTAATTATTAATGTTTTTAGACATAGAACTGATATAGGTAAGCGACCATTGGTGCTTTGTTAGTTTCAAATAATAAAATTTTGTGATTTCACGTTAATGAGCTAACTCATATCTTGAATTTACAAAAAAGCAAGTTTACAAGTCAAAATTGAATATAATTTAACACTATTCTTTACATATTGTTTTTTTGAGAATGCCTACTGCCCTTTATATTAAGGTGTTTTGATTAATATTGAGTTGTCTTAGGTGTACTTAACCGTTCTGATGACTATAAGATTTAAAGGTTTAAATGGTAGCGTGAGTTCTAAAGCCCCTTTCAATGACCCATTGAAGGGGGCTTCATTTATATGGTAAAAACGAATAAAAATATTATGTTTTTTTATATTTAAAATAAAAGTATAATATATTATGATGACTAGGATTTATTAAGTGGGTATAACGAGGTTATATGCTAGATATGTCCCTTGATTTTGAACAGTTGCAAAACAATGCAGGACGAGCGTCACAACTCCTAAAATCCTTATCTCACCCAGACCGCTTGATGCTATTGTGTCAACTTGTGGACGGTGAAGCGTGTGTGAGTGAATTAGAGCAAGCCACGGGCATCACTCAACCCAGTTTGTCCCAGCAGTTGGGGATTTTGCGAGACAAAGGGTTGGTGGCAACCCGCCGAGAGGGGCGACAAATTTATTATCGCATCGACAGCGACGATGCACTGGCGGTCATGCAAGTGCTGTATGAGCGATTTTGTCAGCCAAATGCGCATGGCTGATATTTAGCTTGGTAGGTGTTTATATCCGCCGCACCCAAAGCAGGTCAACATAAAGCAGGAAGATACAGCATGATTGATTTTGATATAACAGCATTCACGCCAGTTTCAGCCTTGATTGGCGGCGGTTTAATCGGGCTGGCGGCAGCGGTGTTGATTTTGGGCAGTGGGCATATTTTGGGCATGAGTGGCATTGCCCAAAAAGGACTGGGCACATTGCCAAAACTCAGCTGGCAGTTGGTGTTTATGCTCGGCATGGCAGTTGCCACATGGGGTTACACGCTCATGGTGGGCTTTCCCGATTATGATATTTCTGCCTCGCCTGCTTTGCTTATCGTCGCAGGCTTGCTAGTGGGTTTTGGCACTCGGCTTGGTTCAGGGTGTACCAGTGGACATGGCGTGTGCGGATTGTCTCGACTATCGCCCCGCTCACTGGTGGCAACGCTCACGTTTATGACGTGTGGCGTGCTTACCGCCACAGCGACTAATTTTTTGTTATTAAATAGCTAATCAAACGGCTAAGTGAAACAGGTTATGAGCAACAGCAAAACTTATCTAATCAGCTTTTTGGCAGGCATGATTTTTGCTCTCGGATTGATTATCTCAAACATGGTTGACCCCAATAAAGTGGTGGCTTTTTTACGGATTTTTGATCGTTGGGATGCGTCTTTGGCTTTGGTGATGGGCGGTGCCATTGCGGTTGCCATGCCTGCGTTTATGATGGCAAAACGCAAAGCAAACAATCATCAGCTAGCCTATGATGGCAATGACATCAATTTGCCTAACAAAACTGCCATCACGCCACAGTTGATTGTGGGTAGCATCATGTTTGGCGTGGGTTGGGGTTTGGTCGGATTTTGTCCTGCTCCTGCGTTGGTGTCGGCATTGGCAGGTTATGGGCAAGCTGTGTTATTTTTGGCGGCAATGGTGGTTGGGTTTTGGGGGCATTCGATTGCAACAAAATCTTGAATTTATACGTTAGCTCAGTGCCTAAATAAACCTTAACTCAGATTTGTATGTGCTGTCATCAAGTGAAATAAAGTGCATATTCACTTTTAATCATTCAACCACCTAATCATTCAATAGCCAAACTGTCACAGTCGGCAAGCAAATCCTCTCACGTTTGATGACTAACCAACACCAAAAGGTTCAATCCATGACAACGACTCACCTTGCTTAATATTATATATTTTTATATAATATAAACATATTTAATCCAAAAACTTTAATGGATAACCAAAGAATGAAAATAGAATCCTTTTTGCACGATGATACCGAAACCTACACACACGTTTTGATTGATGATCAAAGCCATGCAGAGAAACTACCTTGTGCCATCATTGACCCTGTCTTGGATTATGACCATAAGTCAGGTCACACCAGCACTGAATCGGTGGATAAGGTGATTGATTATGTGCGAGCACAAAATTTGTTAGTGCAATACATCATTGAGACCCACGCTCACGCCGATCATCTGTCCGCCGCTCCCTATGTCAAAAAGCAAGTGGGCGGAGCTTTAGTGATTGGCAAATACATCACCACCGTGCAAGACATTTTCAAGGACGTATTTAACCTTGATACAAGCTTTAAAACCGATGCCAGCCAGTTTGATAAACTGACCGAAGAAGGTATGGTCTTTAAACTTGGTGACATTGACATCACCGCCATGCACGTGCCAGGGCATACCCCTGCTGACATGGCATATGTGGCAAGGCAAAATGATAAAAGTGCGGTGTTTGTGGGCGACACCTTATTCGCCCCTGATGTTGGCACGGCACGCTGTGACTTTCCTGGTGGTGATGCAGGCACGCTTTATGACTCTATTCAAAAAATTCTGGCATTGCCTGACGATACCGAGGTTTACCTATGCCATGACTATCCACCAGAGGGGCGAGAACACAGTCCTGTCACCACTGTGGCGAAACAGAAGGCAAACAACAAACATGTGCATGATGGCGTGAGCCGAGAGGCATTTATCAAAATGCGGACGGAGCGAGATGCTACCCTAGACATGCCTCGCCTCATCATTCCTGCGGTGCAGGTCAATATTGATGCAGGCAAGTTGCCTGAGCCTGAAAATAATGGCGTGCGTTATCTTAAAGTTCCCATTAACGAGCTGAGCTGATTGCCTTTTTCGTCTAAAAGTTTGGTAATAAGACAGACAAAAAGAGAGACAAAAAAAGGCTGGATAACCAGCCTTTATCTGTTTACGACTTTTTGTTCATGACTTTTCGTTTAGGACACCAAAGCTTAAATTATCTACAGCTGCCAACATTACGCATCAAACACTTTGCCCCGATTCATAATACTATTGGGGTCAAATACTTTTTTGATGTCTCGCATATAGTCAATTTCCGTTTCACTGCGGGTATAGGTCAGATACGGCTTTTTGGTCATGCCCACGCCATGCTCTGCCGACACCGATCCGCCATATTTCTGCACGGTTTGGAATACCTATTCATTCACCGTTTGGAATTTAGCGATAAAGTCCGCTTTGCTCAAATCTTCGGGTTTTAAAATGTTGAGATGCAAATTACCATCACCAATATGCCCAAACCAGCAGATTTCAAAATCAGGATAATTGGCGGTCACCACCGCTTCAATGTCGGCAATAAACTGAGGCACATGGCTAATGAGCACTGACACGTCGTTTTTATATGGCGTAAACACCGAAATGGTTTCCGAGATATATTCTCTAAGTTTCCATAGCTCAGCGGCTTGAGCGATGCTTTGGCTCATCACCCCATCAACCACCCAACCGTTTTCCATGCATGCCTCAAAGGTTGCCATCGCCTTGTCCATAATCGGCTCATAAGGGGCTTCAAACTCAAGCAATGCATAGTACTTGGTGCGGGTCTCAAATGGCTCTTGCACATGACCTGCTTGCATCAGCTTATCGACTGCCACGCTGTCAAAAAACTCAAAGGCAGTGAGGTCAATTTGCTTTTGAAACTCGCTTAATACCTGCATCACATGGTCAAATTCGTCCATGCCCAGCACCATCACGGTGAGGTTTTGCGGTTGGCGTTCCAGTTTAATCTGTGCATGCGTGACAATGCCTAACGTGCCCTCAGAGCCGATAAACAAATGACGCAAATCATAACCTGTGGCATTTTTTATCATGCCATTGTTGAGGTGTAAAATGTCGCCTTTGCCCGTCACCACCGTTAAGCCCAGTATCCACTGGCGAGTCAGCCCATAACGAATGACCTTGATGCCCCCGGCATTGGTGCCAATATTTCCGCCAATCTGGCTCGAACCTGCCGAGGCAAAATCCACAGGATAATATAAGCCTTGATCTTCAGCGAACTGTTGCAATTGCTCGGTAATCACCCCAGCTTCAATTTCCACCATACGATCCGCAGGGTAGAATTGACCGATGCGGTTCATCTTGTCAAGGCTGATCACAATCTCGCCATTGCTCGCCACCGCTCCAGCAGACAACCCTGTGCGTCCGCCACTGGGCTTTAACACAATGCCATGCTCATTCGCCAGTTGCACCACGGTTTGCACTTGCTCGGTCGATTTGGGAAACACGATGGCAGATGGGGCAGGGGCAAAATGCTTCGTCCAGTCTTTGCCCCAATGTTCTAGGCTCTCAGTGTCGGTTTTAATCTGACTGTTTTCAAACCCGTGCGAAGTGGTTAGGGCATCGAGTAAGGTTTGTACCGCTTGCGTGTCAGGGGCGGTGTGCAAACTAGGGTCATTCACCGAACTTTGCTCGCTGGCGTGAGTTTGCGTTTGTAGGTCAGTGGCGTTGTTTGAGTCGGAAGCGTTTGTTTTTGAAAGTGTCGTCATGAGGGGCAACAGTCGTCATTATAAGAATGGCAAATATCTTAACACAATCTACGCCAATCAAAGATATGCCATCTTGCCATTGTCATAACCAAAAGTTTGCCTTGCTAGTCATAATTCGCTACCTTTTATTCCATCTCACCTCTCACAATTTAACAGCAGATGCGGTAACATAAACCAAACTATTTATTTCGTCATTTTATTTTAAACATCATTTAGGAATAAACCCATGTCACTTTCTCTCGACAAAGCTAAAATCCGCTTCCTTTTATTGGAAGGCGTTCACGATAACGCTCTAAAGGTACTCGATAACGCAGGCTATACCAACATCGAATACTTGTCGCACGCCCTCGACTTCGATGAGTTGATTGAGAAAATCAAAGATGCCCATTTTATTGGCATACGCTCACGCACCCAGCTCACCCGAGAAGTGTTAGAGCATGCCGAAAAACTTATCGCTATCGGTTGTTTTTGCATCGGCACCAACCAAGTTGACCTCGATGCCGCTCGCGAGTTTGGTATCCCCGTGTTTAACGCCCCGTATTCCAACACCCGCTCGGTTGCCGAACTGGTGCTTGCCGAAGCCATCATGCTGTATCGAGGCATTCCCGAAAAAAATGCCATCGTCCACAAAGGCGGTTGGGGCAAATCTGCCAAAAACTCGCATGAAGTACGGGGCAAAGTCATGGGTATTGTCGGCTATGGCTCAATCGGCTCACAACTGTCCGTGCTTGCCGAAAGCCTTGGTATGAAAGTCATCTACCACGACGTAATCACCAAATTGCCACTCGGCAATGCCGAACAAGTGGGTAGCCTGGAAGAACTGCTAGGCAAAGCCGATGTGGTCAGCCTACATGTCCCTGACGTGCCAAGCACTCGATGGATGATGAAAAAAGAACAATTCGACCAAATGAAAGACGGCAGTTACTTCATCAACGCCGCCCGAGGCACCTGCGTTGAAATCGACGACCTCGCAGCCGCCCTAGAATCAGGCAAAATTCTCGGTGCTGCCGTGGACGTGTTCCCCAAAGAACCCAAGTCTGCCGACCAAGAGTTCGAATCGCCCTTACGCAAATTCGACAACGTCATTCTCACCCCACACATTGGCGGATCGACGCAAGAAGCTCAAGCCAACATCGGGCTAGAAGTCGCCGAAAAATTCGTCAAATATTCTGACACAGGCGACACCGTGACCGCCGTTAACTTCCCCGAAGTCAGCATCCCCGTGCGTGAGGGTACGCACCGCCTCTTGCATATCCACCAAAACGTGCCTGGCGTACTCTCGCAAGTCAACGCCTCATTTGCCGATGCTGGCATCAACATCCTTGCCCAAAGCCTCATGACCGAAGACAACGTCGGCTACCTTGTGATGGACGTGGACGACGACGATTCCGCCGCCGCCCTAGACAAACTCAAAGCTATCGATGAGACGATTCGTGTGCGGGTATTGTATTAGGGAAGATGCCCCACCGCCTGCTATTTATCCTCTTAACCCTCTATTTTGCTCAAGGCTTACCGTCGGGGTTTATTACTCAAGCTCTGCCCGCCATCTTACGAGAATATGGTGTATCGCTGGAGATGATTGGACTGTCAGGCATTTTGCTTGCCCCGTGGGCATTAAAATTCTTATGGGCACCGCTGGTTGACCGCTACCACTCGCCAAAATGGGGTAGGGCAAGAAGTTGGATTTTGCCCCTGCAATTGCTGTCCGCCCTCATCGTGTTTGCCGTTGGGTTTGTTGACCCGATCACTTTAAGCGATAGCCAAACCTTGTGGGCATTTTACGCCATGTTGTTTTGCCTAAGCCTTGTCGGGGCAACGCATGATGTGGCTACCGATGCCCTCGCCACTCGCTCATTGGCTCACCCCACCCCAAACTTATCCAAGCAAACTGCATTCACCGAAACGCTAACCACTGCTGAACTCACCGACGTGCTTCAAACCACACCTGCTCAAAGAGTGATACAAAACACTGATAAAGACACCAACCCCGCTACGTTTTCCGAATTACCCGAAAAACATAGCGGGCCAAGTACCTACCGTGGAGCCGGCAACGCCGTGCAGGTCATTGGCTATCGCATGGGGTTGATTTTGGGCGGGGGCGTGGTCTTACTGGTGGTCGATATTTTAAGTTGGCAAACCGCATTTTGGGCAATGGCAGGGCTGATTTTGCTCAATACCGTGCCAATTGCGGTGTTTCGAGAAACACCAACGCAAACCAGTAATAAATCAGCCGACCTAAAAGCGAATGCCATACGCTCACTAGCTAATAAATCACCTTTTGATTGGCAACGTCTCACCAGCTATCTAAAAGTCCAATATGGCTATTTTTGGCATAACCTTGAGATGCGGGCGTGGCTACTTGTGCTTCTTACGTTTAAGATTGTCGATGGGGTATCGAGTGGTATGGTCAAGCCGATGATGGTGGACATGGGTATCCCTACCGCCAGCATTGGGTTATGGGTAAGTGTGCTTGGGTCGGGGGCATCGCTGATTGGAGCAGGCGTGGCGGCGGTACTTCTGAAATACATCGCACACGACAAAGCATTATTGTGGTTCAATGGGCTGCAAGTGGCAACGACGGGGCTATATTTACTGGTAGCGGTCGGTTTTGAGCATCGTTATCTGCTCGGCTTAAATAACATCCCACCATTTTGGTGGGCGTATGGGGCAAATGCGGTAGAACATTTTGCCGCCAGTTTAGCGTTGGTTGCCATGCTCAGTATGGTCATGCACTACGCCCGACCCGACAAAGCAGGCAGTGATTTTACGACCCAAGTGTGTTTACTCACAGTGTTTAGCGGATCTGCTCATCTGTTTAGCGGATTTATGGCGAGTGCCGTCGGCTACACGGGGCATTTTGCCATCAGTGTGGCGTTAGGTGTGCTTTGCTTGTTACCGATAGTATTTTGGCGACGGGTTTATACTTCATCTTAGCTGGTATAT
>JAAXIL010000010.1:2607-7855 GCA_012270355.1 Psychrobacter sp. | reverse complement strand
ACTCAAACGTGCCTTTAGGCTTCGTCTCACTCACCGAGAACATTATGATGGTCGCGATGGGATTGTATATGCTGTGGCGGTATTTGATTTAGAGCAATTTAGGAAACCTCATGATTTACGACATCATTGGCGACATTCACGGACACGCCAGCGACCTGATTGGCTTACTCGAAAAGCTCGGCTACACCCATAATGGGACATCTTACACACCGCCCGACGGACACCGAGCTATCTTTATTGGCGACCTCATCGACCGAGGAGAGCAAGAAGTCAAAACGCTAGACATCGTGTTTGCCATGTTAGACGCTGGTGTGGCAGACATCGTCATGGGCAATCACGAATACAACGCCCTCGCCTACGCTACCCCCAATGCGACAAAAAATAAGCTAGATTCTGCTAAAGAATACCTACGCTCGCATAACCACACCCACAACCATCAGCATGAAGCATTTCTCACCGAAATTCCTTTTGGCTCACCCGAGCATAAGCATTGGCTACAACGTTTTTATGAAATTCCACTATGGCTAGAAACTGAGCACGCCTGCTTTGTTCACGCCTGCTGGGACACCGATGCCATGGCAACGCTCAAACCTTTATTAACGGACGACAATCGTTTAACCCCCGATGCCCTGCAGGCCACAGGGCAAAAAAATTCGCCCGAATATGATGCCCTAGAACGGGTACTTAAAGGCGTGGAAATGCCGTTGCCTAATGGCTTAAGTTTTACTGATAAAGACGGCACGGTCAGACACAACATGCGGGTGAGATGGTGGGAAGATTCGGTGGCAAACGGCGATGCCAACTCTGTGCACCTAGTGCATGACATTGCCCGAGCCTCTCGCTTAAGTCTGTCTCAAATCCCTAAAGATACTACCGTAACCGGCGTGGATTTTACCCTAAACACCGATAAGCCCGTGTTTATCGGTCATTATTGGATGCAAGGTGAACCTGTGCCATTAAGCAAGCAAGTGGTTTGCACCGACTATTCGGTGGCAGGCAAAGGCTATATGACCGCCTATCGCTTTGATACTGATAACCCGTCGCTGGACAAAGCTAATTTTGTGCAGTATCGATAGCATTTGCTATCCCCCTAACCTTTTTTGTATGATGGTAGTTTTTGCCAAAGGACTGTCCATGTCTGCCCAAACCGCCCACGCACATTCAAAGCCATCTGAGCCAAATACTGACCCCATCACCTCGCCCGAGGGCACGCCCAAAGTTGGTATCATTATGGGGTCGCAATCTGATTGGGCGACCATGCGGTTGGGGGCACAGCTGCTTAAAGATTTTGGTGTGCCGTTTGAATGCGAAGTGGTATCCGCTCATCGCACCCCCGATAAGCTATTCGATTATGCCAAATCCGCCAAAGATAAAGGTTTACAAGTCATCATCGCTGGGGCAGGTGGTGCCGCACATTTGCCAGGTATGTGTGCCAGTCAAACTGATTTGCCCGTCTTAGGCGTGCCTGTAAAATCCTCGACTTTGAGCGGTTGGGACAGCCTGTTGTCTATTGTGCAAATGCCCAAAGGCGTGGCGGTAGGCACATTAGCGATTGGCACGGCAGGGGCGTATAACGCAGGGCTTTTGGCAGTGCAGATTTTGGCATTAAACGATGAGAGTTTGGCAAAAAAGTTAAGCGAATTTCGCCAAAATCAAACTGAAACCATTTTAGCGAATCCTGTGCCGGGGGTTATGGATCAATAAGATTGGAAAACTAGGTGTGAATAATCATTTCGGATTACGTTAACTCAAACACGCCTGTAAGTCCTCAGCGGTTAAATCTTCATAATCTGCTAAAATCTCATCAATGGTCATGCCCGCACTCATAAGACTTAATAGTGATTCAACTGAATAACGTGTATTTCTAATCACTGGCTTGCCAAAACAAGTCTCAGGATTGATGGTGACTCTATTCATAAGACCTCTTTAATTATTTCTTCGTTTCACATTTTATTGTCATACCCCAATTCTTATTTAGATTGATTTATTAAATCTTAACCGCCAGCCAAAAGCCAGCTTACCGATGTCTAAAACCATGCCTACATTTAAAACAAAACCCCAAAAAACCCTGACCCAAGCCCCAAGCAAGAAAAAAAACAAACCTTCTGCCAAAGTCCGTAAACGCCTCAAAGATGCCCCGGCCATTCCTTTTGTGATTGATGGACTGTCACACGATGGGCGTGGCGTGGCGGTGTATGGTAATTCTGATATTGGCAGTGATGATAGCAATAACGACGTTCACGCCACAGCCATTTTGGAAGCCCATAACCCTGACAAAACAGGTAAAAAAGTGTTTGTGGGGTTTGCTCTACCCAATGCACCCGTCCCCGTCAAACTAACCAACTCTCGCAAGACGTTCGAAGAAGGCGATGCTGTCGAAGTCTTAGACAACCCGCACCCCGAGCGACAAACCCCGCCCTGCCCGCATTTTGGCGTGTGTGGCGGGTGCAGTTTGCAACATTGGCAACCTGATGGACAAATTGCCTTTAAGCAATCGGTGCTGGCAGAGCTACTCGAGCATCAAGCGGGCGTGCAACCTGACACATGGCTCGCCCCCGTCGTTGGCGACCGCTTGGGCTATCGCTCGAGAGCAAGACTTGGCGTGCGATATTGTGAAAAAAATGTTAGGGCATTGGTTGGCTTGGGGGATCGAGGCAGTAATTTTTTAGCAGAACTGCATGAATGCCACATTCTAGACCCTCGCATCGGTTTTGAGATTGATACCTTAAAAGCACTCATCAGCTCGCTAGACGCCCGTGATTCTATTGCCCAACTTGAATTGGCGATGGGCGAAGTTATTTCCGACCTGCCCAATGATACATTAGATAAAAACAAGCCTGTTGCTCTCATTGTGCGTCATCTTGAGCCTTTGCATGGCGGCGATATTGCCAAACTTAAAGCTTTTTTTGCCCAGCGAAACTGGCAACTGTACTTGCAACCCAAAGGGGCTGACAGCATTCACAGAGTTGCTACGCATGATGATGACCCTTTGCCCTATTAGCAGTTTGGTCGACTGTATTACGAGTTGCCATCTATTTACCTGATATTTGAGTTTATTCCCACCGATTTCACGCAGGTGAACCTTTCTGTCAATCGGCAAATGACCAAGCTGGCATGTGACCTGCTTAACCTAAAAACAGGCGAACGAGTGTTGGATTTATTTAGTGGATTGGGTAACTTTAGCTTACCGCTTGCCCGACTGGTTGGCGGAGCGGACGGCACGCAAGGCAAGGTGATTGGCGTTGAAGGCTCAGAAGCGATGACTGCTCGTAGCCGAGCCAATGCCGAACGTAACGGACTACACAATACTGAATTTTACGCCCAAGACCTCACCCAAGATTGCACCGATGCCCCTTGGGTTACCGATGGCGATGCAAAGGGTTTTGATGCCATTTTGATTGACCCACCCCGCTCAGGTGCGTGGGAAATCATGCAGTACTTACCCAAGTTTGATGCCGAGCGGATTGTGTATGTGTCATGCAATCCTGCCACGCTCGCTCGAGACACCAAATCCCTGATCGACCACGGCTATCGCCTTACCCATGCAGGCGTGATGGATATGTTTTGTCATACGGGGCATGTGGAGTCTATTGCGAGGTTTGAAAAGGTGTAGTTATGCTATTTCAACAAAATCCAACCACAAAACTCACCTTGAAAATCTACACCTTCCCGCCATAATAAAGGAAAATCAGGACGATACAACAATTCCTACTCAATAACTAGCAAGGGAGACAAAAGTGGTTAAAGTGCGTGAGGGTTTGCCGACCGCTGACGGGCAGACAGACGACCAAGACAGTGCCACCCAACTGGCACAGTGGTCGGCTCGTGGACGCTATCCGCACAAATTTCGAGATGACTTTAACTCTCAGCACTTACATCAAGACCTCAAGCAACAGCTTGCCAGCCACAAGCTCACCACCGCCATTGATTCAGCGAACCAAGGACTAAATCCCGACTTGAGTTCCGAATCATTTGAGAAATCAGCGTCTGCGACCACATCACATGCGGATGCGACTTCATCAGCCCCCATGACCCCCGTCGATTTACGAGCATGGCTCAAAGCCGTTGCCGAACGGGTGAATATGAACGACCTACCCGATTTGGCAAAAGCCTGCGATGCCATCATTTCGCAAAACAGCGATTTACAAAACAACGACTTGCAAAACACGGCTCAAAGCAACGTTTCAAACCCTACCCAAATCCCTGCTTCGGACGAGCAAGTCAAGCGTTCTAACGCCCTCATAACCGGCATTGGCATGGCAGATATTCTCACTTATCTGTATCAAGATGAAGATGCCCTGACCGCCTCACTCTTATATCGAGCGGTGCGGATTGGACTGATGCCGATCGATGAGGTACGCCAGCAATTTGGCGAAAACGTTGCCACTTTGGTTCAAGACACATTGGAGATGGGTAAACTGGTTGAAACCATCGAAAAAAACAAAAAACTTGAAGACCACCTCACCAACAACCAACGAGAGCAACTCACTAACATTTATAGCATGCTCATCGCCATGACCAACGACGTGCGAGTGGTGCTGATTAAACTTGCCGAGCGGACGTTTGCCATGCGAGAGCTGTCTTATGCCTCGCCCGAGCGTCAAGAGCGGGTTGCCCGTGAGGTCATGACCATTTATGCACCGCTCGCTCACCGTCTTGGCATCGCCCAAATCAAATGGGAACTTGAAGATTTAGCCTTTCGCTACCTCGCCCCCGAACGCTACAAAGAAATTGCCAAACTACTTAGCGAAAAACGCAGTGAACGAGAAGCCTACATCGAGCGGGTCAAACAACAGCTGATTGACGCCCTCGCCGAACAAGGCATCACCGCCGAAGTGGACGGCAGGGTCAAGCACATTTATTCCATCTACCGCAAAATGAAGCTCAAAGGCTTGTCATTTCATCAACTCTACGACATTCGTGCCCTACGAGTGCTCGTTAACACCCAATCCGAATGCTACCATACGCTCGGACTGGTGCATGGCATGTGGCGACACATCCCCGAGCAGTTTGATGACTACATCACCAACCCAAAATCTAACGGCTACCGCTCGCTTCACACCGCCGTCATTGCCGAGCATAAATCGCTTGAAATCCAAATCCGCACTCATCAAATGCACTTTGAGGCAGAGCTGGGCATGTGTGCCCACGTCAACTATAAAGAAGGCGGTAAAAACACACAAGATACCTATCTTAGTCAGAAAATCAATTCTTTACGCCAACTTTTATTGGCCGGCAGTGATAACAC
>JAAXIL010000010.1:0-2597 GCA_012270355.1 Psychrobacter sp. | reverse complement strand
AAAGAAGGCTTAAAAAAGCAAGACACCTACCTCAACGACCGCATCAGCTCACTACGCCAACTGCTACTCACAGGGCAAGAGGGCGAGACCAACACGGAAGAAGACGAAGAAGAACAACTGGTTGATTTTGGCGAATTTGAGCGGATTTATGTGTTCAGTCGAGATGGTGAAATCATCGAACTGCCCAAAGGAGCAACCGTCCTAGACTTCGCCTATTATGTGCACACCCAAGTGGGCAACCGTGCTCAAGGGGCACGGGTCAATCAGCGTCACGTTCCGCTCACCTATCAGCTCAAAACGGGCGAACAAGTCGAAATCATCACCAAATCTTCACGTGAGCCCAACCGAGATTGGCTCGTGTCCTCACTCGGCTACATCCATACCAGCAGGGCCCGTGCCAAACTGCGTCAATGGTTTAACAAACAAGACCGCGACAAAAACATAGAAGTCGGCAAGCAAATGCTCACCAAAGAGCTTGCCCGCCTGTCGCTTCACCCAAACAGCGTGGACTTAAACGACTACACCAAACATTTCCACGCCAACACCGCCGACGACATTTTGGTCGGATTGGTCACAGGCGACATCCACCCCAAAGCCCCTGGCAAGCTCGCGGCCTACAAAATCAACGTAGACGGACTCGACAACATCGAATTACGCCTCGCCAACTGTTGCCAACCGATTTATGGCGAACCCATCGCAGGCTTCATCACCCAAAGCAGTGGCGTTTCCATTCACAACCGAGGGTGCGTTGAATACGCCCGCCTGATTGAGCGGGAGCCTGCCCGCCAAATCCCCGCCACTTGGGTGTCTCAACACACAACCTTCAAACACGTTGAAATCCTCATCGATGCCTACGACCGCCGAGGGCTACTCAAAGAACTCACCCAAGTTATCGACCGAGAAAACGTCAACATTCGAGGCGTAGGCACCCACAGCGACGACGACAACGTGGCTCACCTCAAATTTAATCTTGAAGTCACGGGGTTATCGCAACTGTCCAAACTACTTGCCAAGTTAGAGAGCCAACCCGGGATTTTACATGCCAGACGGGCGGTTTAGTCTTAGGATTTCAGCGGTTTTGATGGATCTATTTCTCCCTTTCCGCTATTAGCTATAGTCAATAAAAACATCGAAAATAAAATTAAACTGCATATAATAATTGCTAATTTATTAGTCATATTCTTATTTCGTTTATCGAAAATTATAATGGATATTATAGTTTAAAAAATTTTATAGAACATATTTAAAGTCCTAAAATTGTTAGAGTTTAATACAATCAATATTAAGTAGAGTGTGTTCTACGCACTACTAAACACGAGATGCTAAAATGTATTTGTAACGCACCCTACGTCACAGATTTTCAAGCCGATCATGACTCCCACACACGCCCTGCAAATCTTAGAAAGCCTTGCCATTAATGCCAACACCTTAGCCACGGGCGAACTCTCAAGCGAGCAGATTGAAACCGCTTTAACCCTTGCCATGACCGCCCTAGAAAACCAAATCAACGCCGATGCTCGCAAGTCCGAGCGACCCGACAATGCAGGCAAACCCTGGGAGCAGGAAGAAATCGTTGCCTTGACGCAAGCGTTTGATGAGGGTGACACCATCGCCTCGTTGGCAGTCATGCACGGCAGAACCAAAGGGGCGATTAAATCCCGATTAGAAAAATTAGGATTGATGGCGGATTAAAAACCCTTTTTTTCGTTCAATCTTTATTCGTTTTTTTCCGCTTACCTCTCATGATATCCTATCGGCTCTCTTAAATACCGAACGCCAGTCATTTCTAAATCATCATGCCCGAATTGCCCGAAGTCGAAACCACCAAAGCCAGCCTCACGCCCCTGCTTGGACAAACCGTGAGCGGTATTACCCTTTTTCAACCCAAACTACGTTGGCAAATGCCTTCCAATTTATCGGATTTAATCGGCTATCGCCTAACCCATACCGAACGCCGTGCCAAATATCTGATTTTACATTTTCAAAAAGACAACGACCAAAAAACGGTTAAAAGATTGATTATTCATCTCGGAATGTCCGGCAGTTTGCAACAGCATGAGGCAGGATTTGAGAAACGCAAACATGACCATTTAATTTTTGAGTTTGTCAATGACAACACTTCAGAACTCACCCAATTGCATTACCATGACCCAAGACGGTTTGGGGCAGTGCTTTGGCATGACGACTATGCCAGCAAACTGTTTGACCATTTGGGCATAGAACCGCTGGAAGACGGGTTTAATGGTGAGTATTTATATCGGTTGATTCATCGCCTGCCCGATGACAAAAACACCAAAGATGCCAACGCCAATCAATCAAAGTCCAAATCCAAGCCCAAACTTAAGCCCATCACCCGACCCATCAAAGCGGTGATTATGGAACAGCCCATCGTCGTTGGGGTGGGCAACATTTATGCGACCGAAAGTTTATTTTTATCCCGCATTCACCCCAGCACGCCCGCCAATGAATTAAGCATTGAGCAATTAGACATACTTGCCCAGCACATCAAAGCAGTACTACAAACGTCCATCAAAAAAGGTGGGTCAACCTTGCGAGATTTTACCGTTGACAATGGCAAGACGGGCTATTTTCAGCAA
>JAAXIL010000107.1 GCA_012270355.1 Psychrobacter sp. | reverse complement strand
TGGTTATTCGATTGGGTCGGTGTTGGTGCGGAAGGTGTAACTCAAATTAAGAATGTTAATCTGTTATAATTCATCGCTTAATTTTTACTTTATGTTGAACCCGAAAATTTTATGAAACAGTCCCTGCGAGAACGCCTAGACCAAATGGTTGACCGCCATGAAGAGGTCACCCACTTGCTCTCTGATCCCGATGTGATTAGTGACAATGACAAATTTCGGGAATTGTCGATAGAGTATGGCGAACTTGGCGACATTACCGCTTTATGGCAACGCTATTTGCAAGCCGAGATCGACAAAGCCGATGCCGAGGTAATGATTGAGGACGCTCAAGACCCCGACATGAAGGCAATGATGCAAGAGGAAATCGACACCGCCACGACTGACATTGAGAAGATGGAAGATGAACTCAATGTCATGATGTTGCCCAAAGACCCCAATGATAAAGTGCCCGCATTTTTAGAAATCCGAGCAGGCACGGGTGGTGACGAAGCGGCAATTTTTTCTGGCGATTTGTTTCGTATGTATGAACGTTATGCGTCTTCGCAAGGTTGGACGGTTGAAGTGCTGTCCGCCAACGAGGGCGAGCACGGCGGATATAAAGAAATCATCACTCGGGTGTCGGGCACGGGCGTGTATGGACGCTTAAAGTTTGAATCGGGTGCTCATCGGGTGCAACGTGTCCCCGAAACCGAATCGCAAGGGCGGGTGCATACCTCAGCGTGTACGGTAGCGGTCATGCCTGAGGTCGAGATTGACGACACGGTAGAGCTGAACCCCGCCGACCTTAAAATGGATACCTACCGCGCCAGTGGGGCAGGGGGTCAGCACGTTAATACGACGGATTCTGCCGTCCGTTTGACGCACATTCCAACAGGGGTGGTGGCAGAGTGTCAACAAGAACGAAGTCAGCATAAAAACCGTGCCAAAGCCATGCAAATGCTTATCTCACGCATTCAACAAGCCAAAGTTCAAGAGCAGGTCGATGCGGCAAGTGACATGCGTCGCAATTTGGTGGGCAGTGGCGACCGCTCGGAGCGAATCCGCACCTATAACTTTCCGCAAGGTCGCATGACGGATCATCGCATTAATCTAACGCTTTATAAACTCGATGCCATTATGGAAGGTGACATGGACGAACTGTTGGATGCGTTGCAACGTGAACACCAAGCCGATTTAATGGCAAGTGTGAGTGGGGAGTTGGATTGAGTTTGGCTGAGAATTTATAACAGAGACTTGTCATGATAACTATAAGCACCGTTAAAAAACTGTACGTGTCTGTAAGTGACGATTTTGAGTTGACTGAGTTGGGGAAATCGGTTGGTGGTGAAGAAAAAACGGGCAGATACGGTAAATTTCTTATTTGGGACAGTGAGATGACGCTTGACGAATAGATTTGTTAAATTCTGAGTATTATAAATTTTTTGAAGTAAATATTGCTCCACTTGTTCGATAGTATTTTTACCATTTAAACAATCCATAAAAATTTGAGAGATGTATGTCTAATAATCAATCCCAAAACAACGAACCTCAAGAACAAAACACCAATGACCTTATCGCCCAACGACAAGCCAAACTTGATGATTTGGTAAAAAATAGCCCCAATGGCGTGGCGTATCCCAATAAGTTTAAACGCACTGATTATGCTCAGGATTTGCAAGACAAGTTTGCCGACGTGGATAAAGCAACACTTGAGGCGGATGCCGATGCAGGCAACAAAACTCAGGTCAATGTGGCAGGGCGAGTCATGCTCAACCGTGGGGCATTTATTGTCATTCAAGATATGACAGGACGCATTCAGCTATATGTGGCTCGCAAAGAATTAGACGATGAAACCAAAGCTTTAATCAAGTCGCTCGATTTGGGCGATATTGTGGGCGTGTCGGGTTATATTGGACGCTCAGGCAAGGGTGATTTGTATGTGCATATAGAAAAAATTACCTTACTTACCAAATCGCTCCGCCCCATGCCAAATAAGTTTCATGGTTTGGCAGACGTTGAGGCACGCTATCGCAATCGCCATTTAGATTTGATGACCAATGAGGACAGTCGCAATACGTTTATCATTCGCAGTCAAATCATCGCTGGCATTCGCAAATTTATGCTCGGTGAGCGGTTTATGGAAGTCGAAACGCCAATGATGCACCCCATTCCAGGGGGAGCGGTGGCTCGTCCATTTGAAACGCACCATAATGCCCTCGATATGCCGTTATACCTTCGCATCGCCCCAGAGTTGTATCTAAAACGATTAGTAGTGGGCGGATTTGAGCGGGTATTTGAAATCAATCGTAGCTTCCGCAATGAAGGCGTGTCCACTCGGCACAATCCTGAATTTACCATGATTGAGTTTTATGAAGCGTATGCTGATTATCAAGACTTAATGGAATTGACCGAGCGTTTGTTTGAAACGCTGGCAACAGATGTACTGGGTACAACAGACATCACTTATCAAGACGAAACCATCAGTCTTAAAGCTCCGTTTGCTCGGTTGACCATGACGGACGCAATTGGGAAATACGCCGACGGATTTGATATGAGTAAAATTGCGGATAGAGATTATTTGGCGGATTACGCTCAAAATACGCTTAAGCAACAAGTTAAAGACGGCTTTGGCGTGGGCAAATTGCAAACCATTATTTTTGAGGAAACGGCAGAGCACAAGCTACGCCAGCCGACGTTTATCACCGAGTACCCTGCTGAAACGTCACCGCTAGCTCGTCGTAACGATGACAATCCAGAAATTACTGACCGCTTTGAATTGTTTGTGGGTGGGCGTGAATTGGCAAATGGTTTTAGCGAGCTGAACGACCCTGCCGATCAAGCCGAGCGGTTTCGTCAGCAGGTGGCAGAAAAAGATGCAGGCGATGATGAAGCGATGCACTTTGATGCTGATTATATCGAAGCCTTAGCGTATGGCTTGCCACCGACGGCAGGCGAAGGCATTGGCATTGACCGTCTTGTGATGCTATTCACCGATTCGCCCAGCATTCGGGATGTGCTGTTGTTCCCGCACATGCGACAAAAAACCGAATCGTAGTACAGTTGGTAATTGCATATGACTTCTGCTTATAAAACAAACTTCAGTAATCAACCCATTACCCGACATCAGGTGAAGGTCAATCAGCAGTTGTCAACACCATCAAAGGCTCAGAAAAAAACCGAACCTAAGCCCATTACGTTAAACCCTAAGACTAGGGTACAACCGAAACAAAGTGGTGGGCATCAAAACCATAGCCATACCATTATTAGCTCTCAATCAGCTAATAATACCAAATCCAGTCAAGTATCTCGCACCTCAAAGGATAGTCATCAGTCAGGTTCTGTGCCGACTGATATTAATAAAACCTCGTTATGGCGACCTGTATTTGACCGTACATTTTTATCGCTATATAAATTAAAAAGCGAAGGTCAAGACAAGCAAGATGGATATGATTTTGCATTTCAAATCGGTTCCTCATTTGTGTATGTATTGGTTGAGTCCCGTACATTGCATCTAAAATCGTTGCAGTTGCCTAAGTCGCATCTTAACGATGTGAAACAAAAAATGGCGATGCAGCTTTTAGCACGCCAACAACGTTTAAAGACAAAAACCGCATTATCTTCAGGCGATGACTTGGTATCTGACAAAACCGCTGATGCGATTTATTTTATAGGACTGACACAAATCAATGCGGTACATGATCAAAAAACTTATCCCGTAGAACATGACTATGGCAGTCAGTTCTTCTTTGAAGACTGTGTGCTGGACTTGGACGATGAGCGTCAAATATTGCAGATGTTCAGCGTTAGTGCGTTCACAAACATTATTGAGATAATGCAAACCCCAAGTGACTTATTGGCATTTTTACAACACCATGTACATGCGTTTAGCGAAGCGTTCAATGAGCCAGATTATGCACAGATATTCAGCAATGAGCTGGTGCTAGCACGGCAATTTTTGTTTAATCCAGCGCTTTATGAGCGTGCCATTACTGTGCAAAAAAAGCTGGTGGATATTGGATTGCTTGCTCACATTGAAAACAGATTGCAAGACACACAAGTTATCGCCAGCACCGATGCCAGTACGCAAGCACGGCAAACGATGGTGACGAGTATGCAACAAAAAGCACAGATGTTTCATCGGCTGATAAATGGGACAGTAAAACGGCAACATGCTCAGGCTCAAACATTATCCGTTGAATTGGTGCGAATTTTGGTGAGCGAATCCATGTATACCCGTATGAGTATCATGGAAGAAGTGATGGCTTATAACAATCAAGACATGTCGCTTAAAAATTTAGGCTATTTACGTCATCAGCATTCCTATGAGGTGTTTGGACGGCATTATGTGTTGGTATTTTATGGCACAGATACAAAAGCCACCTATCGCCGTGCGAATATGGCTGATGTGTCTGCCGATATTTTGCTCGACATTAACAGCCAACTGCAAGACCCTGTCATGACGGAATATGTGTTGCTTGGGTTTGATATGTCACGTCAGGACGCTAAAGGTAATGTCAGTGTGCAAATGGATGTGTTTTATCAAAAAGGAGCGAAAATGACCGAAATTGAAAAACGACTCTACGCTCGCTTGCAAGCTTTAACACAACAGTAATTATCACAATCGTCTTTAATGATAAGCGGTGACGACATTTTATCACTGATTTTCAGCTCACATTATTCGTAAAACGGTTCGTAATGTCTCAATCCTACCAAGTCCTAGCCCGCAAATATCGCCCGAAAAATTTCCATGAATTGGTTGGGCAACGGCATGTTTCTGAAGCCTTGATTAATGCCATTGACAGTGGGCGAGTGCATCATGCCTATTTGTTTACTGGCACACGGGGTGTCGGCAAAACCACCATAGCTCGGATCGTCGCCAAATGTCTCAACTGTGAAACGGGCGTGACCAGTCGCCCATGCGGGGTGTGCGGAACTTGCCAAGCGATTGATGCAGGTCGTTTTGTCGATTTAATCGAAATTGATGCGGCTTCTCGTACCAAGGTTGAGGACACTCGTGAACTGCTCGATAACGTGCCTTACCTGCCTACCCAAGGTCGCTACAAAGTGTACCTCATCGATGAGGTGCACATGCTCTCAACGCACAGCTTTAATGCTTTGCTTAAGACGCTTGAAGAGCCACCCGAACATGTTAAATTTTTATTTGCGACTACTGATCCGCAAAAACTGCCGATTACTATCATTTCTCGTTGTTTGCAATTTGTGCTTAGACCGCTCACGCCGACGGCAATTAGCGAGCATTTGGCAAAAGTTTTAAGCCAAGAAGGAATAGCTTATACGGATAATGCCTTATGGCAATTGGCTCAAGCGGCTAAAGGGTCGGTGCGAGATGCCTTATCGCTTACCGACCAAGCCATCGGCTTTGGGCAAGGGTCGATTGGTGAGCAGACAGTGAATGATATGCTTGGGCTGATTAACCAAGCGGATTTGCTGGCTTTGTTAGCGGATATTGCATCGGGTAATGCTCAAAACGTGGCAATGCACATCGAACAGATGCGGATGCAACTGATTGATGCAGGGAATATCTTTGATGGCTTAAGCGAAGCATTGCATCAAATCGCTTTGCGTCAAATATTGCCAGATTTAACGCTCAATATGTCGCAGGCGGAAGCCAAACAGCTTGCTAGTCTGGCATCAAGTATCGACCCGCAAACGGTGCAGTTGTATTATCAAATTGTGGTGCAGGCGCGTGAACAAATAAAGCTTGCGAATACGCCTATGCAAGCGTTAGAAATGTGCTTACTTAGGTTGTTGGCATTTCGACCATTATCGAATGATGCGGTTGTCATTGAACAATCCACTGAAAAAAAAACATTCAGCAATCCTGATTTAGCCGAACCAATTGCCGAACCAATTGCCGAACCAATTGCCGAACCAATTGCCGATGCGAATGCGTCTCAATTGCCAGCGTCAACCCCTAATGGTGATGACCCACGAACGTTGCTGAAAGCCAAACCTGTTGATCTAGCGGGCGAATGGACAGATGAGAAATGGGACTATTGGCTACAAACCATGCGGGAAGAAAAAAAGCTTGATAATGACGGGTTGGCACTGGCGAGACAAGGTGTGATGACAGGAGACATTACTGGGCAAAGTGAGTTTTTATCTAGCGTTGACACCAAAAACTTGCAACAAACTCTCGAGCCGATAACTAAGTTGTTGTCTGAACGTTTTGGCACAACCGTGAGTGTCAAATACGATAAAAAGCTCAAAGGTGAAGATACTCGGTTGCCTCAGGCTCGACAAAAATTGCGTCAAACCCAAGCTAAAACTCAAGCCAAAACCCAACTTGTCGATAGCCCCGTTGTTCAAGCCCTAAAGCAGAAGGGTCAACTGCAACAAGGCGATTTGCAAACGGTCAAACTGCTACCTTAAGCGTTTCTACCTATTAACCTCCACTAAATAATACTAAATCATTTTTGGGTTTTTTATCAAGATTTGCTTTATAATAAAAATCACTGTAAAAGCAAATTTTTTTATAAGGCATAGCTATGTTAGACAATCTTCGTGGGATGGCGGTGTTTGCCGGTGTGGTAGATCAAGGCTCGTTTAGTGGGGCTGCACGACAACTTGGCATCACCACCAGTGCGGTCAGTCAGCAAATACGGTCGCTAGAGAACGATTTAGGCGTGGTGTTACTACATCGTTCCACTCGTAAACTGAGCCTAACTGATGCGGGTGAAAGCTACTATGCCGCGGCAAAAGAAGTGGTGACCGCTGCCGAGCAGGGACGCATTAAAGTTAATCAACTGCGGGATGAATTGTCAGGCAGTTTGCGTATTGCTACCACGCCAGAGCTGGGTGTGAATCATATTTTGCCGGCATTAGATGAGTGGATGGCAGATCATGAGGATTTGACTATTCACATTTTAGCCGACAATCGTTATGTTGATATGATTGATGAGCGAGTTGATATCGGTATTCGCATGAGCCCTAGCACCGACGACAGTAATCTGACCAGCTACCCTCTTACCGAAGTGGGTCAAGTGTTGGTCGCCTCGCCTGATTACATCAAAAATCATGAGCCAATCAATGAGCCCAAAGATCTTGCGTCGCATCAAATGGTGGTGATTGATTTGATGAAAGATGCCACCTCGCTTGAGCTTACTAATAAAGAAACAAACAAAAGATCTCGCATCAAAGTGCCGTCACATATTCATACTAATAATGTGTTTGTGGCTGGAAAGCTAACCAAGACAGGGCATGGTTTGATGCGAGCAATGGCTCTTGACATCAAAAAAGATTTGGATTCGGGGGCTTTGGTCGAAGTATTGCCCAATTATCAGTTGCCAAAATTCAAACTCTATGCTGTCACGCTCAACAAAGAACAGCAACCTGCCAAAATCATCCGCTGTTTGACGGTTTTAGAAGAGTATTTTGCTAAATTGTCTTAATGGTTTTGGTTATTGTTAGAATCGCATGATTACCATAAAATATTAATGAGGATGAATGACAGACAGATTGATTGACCCCACCAGCCGAGGTGATGACGGTGTGGAAGCAGGGATTCGCCCCACACTATTAACCGAATATATCGGGCAGCCTGTGGTGCGGGAGCAGATGGAAGTGTTTATCGAGGCGGCTCGGGGTCGCTTGGAGGCACTGGATCATACGCTGATTTTTGGTCCCCCTGGCTTGGGCAAAACCACACTTGCCAACATCATTGCCCGAGAAATGGGGGGTAATTTGCGGTCAACCTCAGGACCTGTGCTGGAGCGGGCTGGGGATTTGGCAGCCATGCTGACCAATCTTGAGGAAGGGGATGTATTATTCATTGATGAAATTCATCGTTTAAGCCCTGTGATTGAAGAGATTTTGTATCCTGCGATGGAGGATTTTCAGCTGGACATTATGATTGGTGAAGGTCCTGCTGCTCGGTCTATAAAATTAGATTTGCCTCCTTTCACCTTGGTTGCTGCTACCACTCGAGCAGGACTACTTACCTCGCCACTGCGTGACCGTTTTGGCATTGTGCAAAGGCTTGAGTTTTATAGCATTGCGGATTTAACCACCATCGTCACTCGTTCAGCAAGACTCATGCAAGTTGCGATGACCCAAGAGGGGGCGATTGAAGTTGCCAAACGCTCACGGGGCACACCACGCATTGCCAACCGTTTGCTCAGACGGGTGCGAGATTACGCTGAGGTTAGAGGCGATGGTCAGGTAACTGGCGAGATTGCCGATAGGGCACTCGATATGCTGGCGG
>JAAXIL010000004.1 GCA_012270355.1 Psychrobacter sp. | reverse complement strand
TGAAAGGTCGGTTTGGGAATTCGGGTTTTCTTGAGGTTAGTAAGACTCATTATCTTCATTGATTTCTTTTAAGCCAAAAAAAGGCAATAAAATGAGCACAAGGGCGACGAATAAAAAGGTATATTTGGTCATGGTTTGATTGCCTTATATTTTAGTCGCCATTTACACTTAATCCATCGCTCATCCATCCAACAATGCCTGAGCCTCACCCAAGTCGAGCGTACCTTCATAAATCGCCCGCCCTGTGATGATGCCTTCAATCAGCTCGCTATACGGTTTAAGCTGTTTCACGTCGTCCAAATTGGTCACGCCACCTGAAGCGATGACAGGCAATCCGCCCTCTTTTGCCAAATTTACCGTTTGCTCGACGTTGACGCCTTGCATCATGCCGTCCCTTGCGATGTCGGTATACACAATCGACGACACACCAGCGTCATGAAAACGTTTGGCAAGCTCAGTGGCTTTTATGTCAGTCACGTTTGCCCAGCCATGCGTGGCAACCATGCCGTCTTTTGCGTCGATGCCGACGATGATGTGCCCTGCAAATTCTCGGCAGGCTTCTTCGACAAATTCAGGATTTTCCACCGCTTTAGTGCCGATGATGGCGTAAGTAATGCCTGCCTGCAAATAATGCTCAATGGTAGAAAGCATGCGAATACCGCCGCCAATTTGAATGGGCAAGTTTGGGTATGCACGGGCGATGTCTAACGCCACCGATTTATGCACCGGCTCGCCATCAAATGCCCCGTTTAAATCGACCAAATGCAAACGCCTTGCCCCAGCGTCCACCCATTGGCTCGCCATGCTCACGGGGTCATCGCTAAACACGGTATCATCGTCCATGCGTCCTTGTTTGAGACGCACGCATTTGCCGTCTTTTAAGTCAATAGCAGGAATAATAAGCATGGGGGCACTTTGGATTTGAGAGGTGGCACGAGCATCTGACATAGTTTTATCCAATTAAACAACACAATAAGAATAGGCACATAATTGCAATAAATGTGGCGTTAATTGGCAATTTTAGGGCAATTTAGCGTATAATCCTAGGCATATTTGTATTCGTCAAATTTCAAATACATATCTTTTGCCACCCGTTTTATACCTATCTAAACAGCCTCAAACTCGTGCGGATAGGTTGCGGTAGCTCAAAGTCTCATGTGATTTCATAGACTGCGGTTGTCGCTGGCTTGGGTCAATGCCTTAGGTTGATGCCTAGGGTTATGCATTGAAGTAAGGCAAAGGGTGTGTTGAATTAGCATGCTTGACATGGAAACCGTTCATTTATGATCACCATTAAAAAGGGGCTGGATTTGCCGATTGCAGGCGAACCCAGCTCGGAAATCACCGAACACAATCCCACCCACGTCGCCTTAGTTGGCTACGATTACATTGGCATGAAACCCACCATGAACGTCAAAGAGGGCGATGTGGTGCAAAAAGGTCAGCCCGTGTATGAGGACAAAAAACGGGTTGGCGTGATTTATACTGCCCCTGCCTCAGGCAAGGTTGTTGCCGTCAATCGAGGCGAACGTCGGGTATTTGAAAGCCTTGTGATTGAAGTTGACCCCAACGGCGAAGAACACACGTTTGAGCAGTTTGCCAGTCGTGAGCTGGCCAACTTGTATAGCGAGACCGTCGAAGCCCTTCTCATCAAGGCGGGCGAATGGACAGCGTTTCGCACTCGCCCCTTTAGCCGAACACCCGACATTGGCGATCGTCCGCAAGCCATTTTTGTGACGGCAATGGACACCAATCCACTTGCCTTTGACCCAATGATTCTTATCAACGAAGAATTGGAAGCGTTTAACGACGGCTTGGCGGTGCTTTCTACTTTATCGCCCAAAACCTATGTGTGCCACGATGCAAACGCCAATCTGCCTAAATTGAACGCTACCGCAAACGGTAACACCACCGAATATCACACCTTTACGGGCAAGCACCCCGCAGGTTTGGCAGGCACGCACATTCACTTTTTGCACCCAGTCAGCCGTGATGTGACGGTGTGGACGATTGGCTATCAAGATGTGATTGCGATTGGCAAATTGTTTACCACCGGCCGACTATTTACTCGCCGTTTGGTGAGTTTGGCAGGTCCGCAAGTGGCAAATCCGCATTTGATTGTCACCGAGCGAGGGGCGGATTTGGTTGCCTTAACGCAAGGTCAATTTAAGTCGGGCGAGCCATTCACCGACAACCGTTTGATTTCAGGTTCGGTACTGGCTGGACGCAAAACCATTGAACCGACCGCATACCTCGGACGCTTTCATAATCAAGTGTGCGTGTTGGCTGAAGGCTATGAACGCCCTGCCTTCCATTATTTCAAACCGGGTAGCAATCGTTTCTCGAAGTTGCCGATTTATATTTCGCAATTTTTTGCTGGCAAAAAGTATAATTTTACCACGTCAAATCAAGGCTCAGCTCGGGCAATGGTGCCGATTGGTGTGGATGAAGAAGTCATGCCACAAGACTATCTACCCACCCAGCTACTTAGGGCGTTAATCGTTGAAGATATGGTGTCTGCCGTGGATTTGGGGGCGTTAGAGCTGGACGAAGAAGACGTGGCACTGTGCACCTTTGTGTCGCCTGGCAAATACGAATTTGGCGATATTTTGCGAGATAACTTAACCCGTATTGAGCTTGAGGGCTAAGCAAGATGAAGTTTATTCATAATATGTTTGACCGTGCTGAGCCGTCCTTTGTCAAAGGAGGCAAGTACGAGAAGTTTTATCCATTGTATGAGGCGATTGACACGTTTTTCCGCCAACCGAGCATTACCACGCATTCTGCATCGCACGTTCGGGACGGCATTGATCTCAAACGCATCATGATTACGGTGTGGATGTGTACGTTTCCTGCCATGTTTTTTGGTATGTATAACATTGGGCATCAAGCCCTGACTGCCATTGCCCAGCTTGGGCTTGAGCCTGAAGGGTGGCAAACTGCCATTACTGCCATGTTTGGCTATGACCCCAATAATTGGTTGGCGTGCTTCATTTATGGAGCGATGCAATTTTTGCCGATTTATGCCGTCACCTTTATCGTTGGGGGCATTTGGGAAGTGATTTTTGCCATCGTGCGGGGGCATGAGGTCAACGAAGGTTTCTTTGTTACCTCGGTGCTATTTGCGTTGTGTTTACCGCCTGATATTCCGCTGTGGCAAGTGGCACTCGGTATCACATTCGGGGTAGTGGTTGCCAAAGAGGTGTTCGGTGGCACGGGCAAAAACTTCTTAAACCCTGCCCTATCGGGACGGGCGTTTTTGTACTTTGCTTATCCTGCCTATATGTCGGGCGATTCGATTTGGACAGCCGTCGATGGCTTTAGTGGGGCGACCCCATTAGGACTTGCCGCACTTGGCATCACGCCTGACCAATTTGCCGATGCGTATGGCAACTCAATCACATGGCTAGATGCGTTTTTGGGCAACATTCAAGGCAGTATTGGCGAAACCTCAACGCTTGCTATTTTGCTTGGGGCATTTGTGCTACTTTGGACTCGCATCGCCTCATGGCGCATCATGGCAGGTTGTGTGGTTGGCTTGGTGCTCACGTCATTGGCGTTCAACTTCCTTGGAGGCGACGACAACCTCATGATGCAAATGCCGTTTTGGTGGCATTTGGTCATTGGCGGGTTTGCCTTTGGTGCGGTGTTTATGGCGACCGATCCTGTATCTGCTGCTCATACCCATAAAAGTCGCTGGATGTACGGCATATTGATTGGCTTTATGACGGTGGTGATTCGGGTCGTGAACCCTGCGTTCCCCGAAGGCATCATGCTCGCTATTTTGTTTGCCAACTTGTTTGCCCCACTGTTCGATTATTTTGTGACGCAAGCAAATATTAAGCGTCAGACGGCACGGAGAATGAAATATGTCAAAGCCAGCTAAAGGTAATTCAAACATGACCACCATCATGGTGGCATTGGTGTTGTGTTTGGTGTGTTCGGTTTTGGTGTCGGCGGTGGCGGTCGGACTTAAGCCTCAGCAGGTCGAAAACCAACAGCTTGACCGCAACAAAAATATTTTGATGGCGGCGGGTGAAGTGGACGGCACGGCAAATGCATCAGCCGTCGAGGATAAATTTGCAGATTTTGAAACTAGTATCATTGATTTGCACACGGGCGAGTTTATGAGCACTGAAGACTTGACTGCCAACCGCATCGAAGATGCCTAAGAATTTGAAACCAGCCTTGACTCAAAAATTGACAGCTTGAGCCGTGACCTTGGCGATGATGACCCAGCCAGCATTGGACGAGTACCAAAATACGCCAAAGTCTATGTGAAAGAAGGGGCAAATGATGATGCAGAAGCCGTCGTATTGCCCGTGTATGGCTATGGATTATGGGGCACGATTTATGGCTTCTTAACCATCGGTCAAGACATGAACACCATTGAGGGCATCAGCTTTTATCAACACAAAGAAACGCCAGGGCTTGGGGCACTCATTGACGAACCCGAATGGCGAGCTCAGTGGAATGGTATTCACGCCTACGATGAGAATGGCGAAGTGGCAACGGGCGTCACCAAAGGTGGCACGAGCCGTGAAAACTGGGTTGATGGCATTAGCGGTGCTACCCTGACCAGTCGTGGTGTGAGCAACTTTATTCAGTTTTGGCTCGGCGACAATGGTTATAAGCCATTCTTGGACAAAATGCGTGGCGGAAAGGTCACCAAACCTGTCGATGCTCAAGCAAAACCCGTACAAAACAAAACCCCTGTGCTAAATACAACCGCTTTAGGTGAGGAGGCATAATATGGCGACGGATACCAAACAAATTTTAACCACGCCAATTTTTGATAACAACCCAATTGCCCTACAGATTTTGGGCATTTGCTCGGCATTGGCGGTCACCACCAGCGTCAAAAACGCCTTGGTGATGTGTATTGCCTTGACGGTGGTCGTGGCGTTTTCAAGCTTTTTTATCTCAATGATACGCACCCGCATTCCCTCAAGCATTCGGATTATTGTGCAGATGACGATTATTGCGTCGCTGGTGATTGTGGTTGATCAAATTCTAAAAGCGGTGGCGTATGATGTCAGTAAATCGCTGTCGGTATTTATTGGTTTGATTATCACCAACTGTATTGTGATGGGTCGAGCCGAAGCCTTTGCCATGAGCAACCCGCCGATTCCAAGTTTCTTTGATGGCGTAGGAAATGGGTTGGGGTACTCGGTTGTGTTGTTGTTCGTGGCGAGCATTCGTGAACTCTTAGGGGCAGGCAGTTGGTATGGCCTCAATATCTTGACGCCTGTCACCGACGGCGGTTGGTATCTGCCAAATGGCTTGCTACTTTTACCCCCTTCGGCATTCTTCATCATTGGGCTATTTATCGCCATCATTCGGATGTGGAAACCTGAGCAAGTCGAAGAGCCTGAATACGTCATGAAGCCACAGTCGAAAGGCTTGGTAGGAGGTCACTAATGGGACATTATGTCAGTTTGTTCATCACGTCCGTGTTTATCGAAAACATGGCATTGGCATTCTTTTTGGGCATGTGTACGTTTTTGGCGGTGTCCAAAAAGGTCGCCACAGCGATTGGTCTAGGCATTGCGGTCATCGTGGTGATGGTGATTACCGTGCCATTAAATAACCTGCTGTATCAATATATCCTAAAAGATGGGGCACTCGCTTGGGCGGGCTTCCCTGATATGGATTTGAGCTTTTTAGGATTGCTCAGTTATATTGCCCTGATTGCCGCAACCGTTCAAATTTTGGAGATGTTTTTAGATAAATTTGTGCCCGCTTTATACAATGCCTTGGGCGTGTTTTTGCCGCTTATTACGGTAAATTGTGCCATTTTGGGTGGCGTGCTGTTTATGGTTGAGCGGGATTACAACTTTATGGAATCCACCGTGTATGGCATTGGAGCAGGGTTTGGTTGGGCAGTGGCAATTGTTCTACTTGCGGGCATTCGTGAGCGTTTGAAGTATTCCGACGTGCCAGCCCCCTTACGTGGATTGGGCATTACGTTTATCACCGTTGGACTCATGTCACTTGGCTTCATGTCATTTGGCGGCATGTCAATCTAAACCCCATGCGGTGAAAACGTGACTGACAGATGTTGCACTTTCTGTCATAAAGACGTGAAGACGTTATTCCACGCTTTTATAAAGAAATAAGGATAAGTATCATGGAGTTATTCACAGCCTTTGGCGGTGTTGCCATGTTCACGCTGATTATCATGAGTTTGGTTGCCATTATTTTGGTGGCACGCTCACGGCTTGTCAGCTCAGGCGATGTAACGATTCATATTAATAAAGACCCCGAAAATGACGTGGTCACACCTGCGGGGGGCAAACTGCTACAAACGCTTGCCTCTGAGGGTATCTTTTTGTCATCTGCTTGCGGTGGCGGTGGTACATGCGGGCAGTGTAAATGTAAGGTTTTAGAAGGCGGTGGCTCGATTTTGCCGACAGAAGAAGGACATTTTACGCAAGGTGAAATTCGGGATAACATGCGTCTTGCTTGCCAAGTGGCAGTGAAACAAGACATGGAGATTGAGATTGACCCTGAATTCTTCGACGTGCAAAAATGGGACTGTGAAGTCGGCTCTAACGACAACGTGGCAACCTTTATTAACGAGTTGGTGCGCAAAATTCCCGACGGTGAAGAGGTTAATTTCCGAGCGGGTGGCTATGTCCAGCTCGAAGCCCCACCACACGAAGTCCGCTACGAAGACTTTGACATTGGCGAAGAGTACCGAGAAGACTGGGAAAAATTTGGCATGTTCAAATACGTGTCAAAAGTGGATGAAGAAGTGGTGCGTGCCTACTCAATGGCAAACTACCCAGACGAAAAAGGTATCATCAAATTTAACATTCGGATTGCCAGTCCCCCGCCACGAGGTCCTGAAGGCATACCCCCGGGCAAAATGTCGTCTTGGGTGTTTAGCTTAAAACCTGGCGACAAAGTGACGGTATCGGGTCCTTACGGCGAATTTTTTGCTAAAGACACCAAAGCTGAGATGATTTTTGTTGGTGGTGGTGCGGGGATGGCACCGATGAGGTCACACATTTTTGATCAGCTCAAACGCCTAAGCTCAGACCGTAAAATTAGCTTCTGGTATGGGGCACGCTCAGTGCGTGAGATGTTCTATGTCGAAGACTACGACGAGTTAGACGAACAGTTTGATAACTTTGAATGGCACGTGGCATTATCCGACCCCTTAGACGAAGATAATTGGGACGGCTACACAGGGTTTATTCACAATGTGCTATATGAAGAATACCTGAAAGACCATCCCAACCCCGAAGATTGTGAATACTATATGTGTGGGCCACCAGTGATGAACGCCGCCGTCATCGATATGCTACACGACTTGGGTGTGGAAGATGAAAATATCTTACTTGATGACTTTGGTGGTTAAATTTTAATTGCGGTTTAAGTGTCTAAAAAAAGAGTCTCGATTGAGGCTCTTTTTTTATGGGTCAAGCCTCAATAAATGAGTTATGATTGTCGGTGTTTATAAATCAACAAAACAAGGAGGTTAGTTATGGCATCGCTTAAAAATAAAACCATCTGGCTCACGGGAGCGTCTAGTGGCATTGGCGAAGCCTTAGCCTATGAACTTGCTAAAAAAGGGGCGACCCTGATTTTAAGCGGTCGTAACGCTGACAAGCTACAAACCGTCAAGCAAGCATGCAAACACAGTAAGCGACATGCCATCGTTGCTTTTGACATAACAGACAGCAAGGCAAGTGAGCAAGCCTACACCCAAGCCAAAGCCCACACAGGACGCATTGATTGGCTCATCAACAATGCCGGCATTTCGCAACGCTCACTGATTAAAGACACCACCGAGGCAGTGGAACGACAGCTGATGGAGGTGGATTATTTTGCCCAAACTCGCCTAACTCGTTTGGCACTGCCCGACATGATTAAAAGCGGTGGCGGTAAGATTGTCATGATATCCAGCGTAGCAGGGTTGGTCGGTACGCAAATGCGAGGAGCTTATGGGGCAGCAAAAGCGGCATTGCACATGTGGGCAAACAGTTTGCGAGCCGAGCATCATGCCGACGGCATCGAGGTGGCGGTGGTGTTTCCAGGGTTTGTACAAACCAACATTTCCATCAATGCGTTAATAGGCGATGGCAGTACACAAGGGACGATGGACACTGCTACCGAAAAAGGGTTGACTGCTAAAACCTTCGCCAAACGCACGGTAAAAGCCTTGGTAAAAGGTGAAGAATACATTGTGGTAGCGGGAAAACTAGAAAATTTAGGGGCGTTACTGAGCCGAGTATCGCCCCCAAGACTGTATAAAATGATTCGAGGGTCTGA
>JAAXIL010000242.1:2270-8316 GCA_012270355.1 Psychrobacter sp. | reverse complement strand
GTTTATACGACAGTTTGCGGGCTTGTACAAAGCGGGCAAAACCCCTGGCTCCGTTGCCCCATTGCTCACCTTCTGTGCCATCAGCATTATAGATACGATAACGAAAATCCACGTCGGGACGCATCGGCGGTTCGACAACCAAAAGTTGGTCAAACCCCACGCCCAAATGCCGATCAGCGAGTAAACCGATAAGCTCAGGGGTCAAATCAAGGCGTTGGGTGACCAGATCGAGCATCATAAAGTCGTTGCCCAGCCCGTGCATTTTGGTAAATTCAATCAACATAAAACAGTCCTTTTTAATATATTCATTATACGAACTATCTTAGCATGCAGGCGGAAACAATGGTAATTGACTAACCCAATTTCCAAGTTTGTTCGCTGGCAAACAAATCCTCGACTTTTTCACGGGCTCGGATTTCTTGATAATCGTGGTCGTCTACCATCACCTCACACGCCCGAGGTCGGGTATTGTAATTGCTACTCATGGCAAAGCCATACGCCCCTGCCCCTGTGATGGCAAGAATATCGCCCACGGCTAGTGATAACACTCGATTTTTGGCTAAAAAATCACCCGTTTCACACACTTGCCCAACGATGTCCCACGTTTTGGCTTCGACACTGCTATAGCTTTGCACCAAGCCACTGGGCAACACACAAGGTAACACCGCCATTTGTGAGCCATATAAAGAGGGGCGAATTAAATCGTTCATTGCCGCATCGACAATGGCAAAATTTTTGTGCTCAGTGGGCTTTAATACTTCAACTTTGGTCAACAGCACGCCTGCATTGGCGACAATACTCCGCCCAGGCTCGAACAAAATGGTCATCCCTTTGTCTTGCAATATCTGCAATTTGGGCATGAGAGCATCGGCAAATTCTGCCACGCTCGGCACGTCTTCATCGATGTAGTCCACCACCAATCCGCCCCCCTAATCGACGTGCTCAAAAGTGATGCCCACGTCGTCTAACTCGTCAAGCAGTTCCATCAATTTGTCTAAGGCATCGACAAAAGGGTCAAGATCGGTAATTTGTGAGCCAATGTGATAATCAATGCCCTTAATGCTTAAGTTCTCTAGGCTTTGGGCGTGCTGATATGCCTCGATGGTTTTGGCATGGTTGATGCCAAATTTATTCTCTTTGAGTCCTGTTGAGATGTAAGGATGGGTGTTTGCATCCACGTCTGGATTTATGCGAATAGAAATTGGGGCTTGCACGCCCATTTCATCTGCCACTCGATCTAGTGTATCCAGCTCGCTCATCGACTCCACATTAAAACAGCCAATCCCTGCTTCTAAGGCTTTTTTTATGTCGTCTTTGGATTTGCCCACGCCTGAGTACACAATCGAACTGGGGTCAGCATCCACTGCCAATACCCGAGCAAGTTCCCCAGCCGACACAATGTCAAATCCTGCCCCTGCCTCGCTAAGCACACCGAGCACCGCAAGGTTTGAATTGGCTTTGACGGCATAATGAATGCGATGATCGATGAAGGCAAATGCATTGGTATAAGCACGATACGCCCGCATGATGGCGGTTTTGGAATACACATAAAGGGGCGTGCCAAACTCTTGAGCCAGCAACTCCGCACTGACTTCATCGACACACAACGCATCATGCTGATAGCTGAGCGACTCAAACTGATGCACGAAGGTTGCAGGTTCGAGCATCATACCTGATGGATGATTGTCTGAATCTTGTTAGGTAGATGGTTCAGTTTGCTGTTCTAAACTAATGGTAAATCCTAAAAAATGATGAAATGTATGCTATTTAGTGAATCGTAGTTATAAATACTATCTTTTAACAACTGAATTTACGCAAGCAGAATATTTTGCGTTATACAATCGTTTCAAACCTCCCCCTAACCCCCTCCTTACTAAGGTGGGGTTACCAATCCAATTAAAATTTTTTACTATATTTCGAGTTTGAATATAGCAAATTCATATCATTGCGTAACTTCAGTTAATAATTGTTAGCGTCATCCGTGACTTTGTCGTCATCAGTGGTGGTCGAGGTATCGTTCGTTGGTCGAGTATTCACCTCGTTTGAGCCACTGTCTGCAACATTATTCGGCACAATGACTGGCACAACGTATTGTCCTGATGCGGTATCATAAATCAGAAAATCGGTATTGGCAGGGGCATCTTCATTAAGATATAGCCCCCCTTTTTGCCCACAGCCGATGAGGGCAACAATGAATACCATGCCAATGCTGACAATGTTAAAAGTGGATTGCGGTTTCATGGGGTCATCAATCAATCGTAAGCGGTCATCATAGCAAACCTTACTGCCAAACCATAGCCTTAGGCGATTAGCGGTCATCCATCATACTTGTGCTAAACTCACCCTTTTCATCCCAACTAAATAACTGATCATATAAACACTTCATACAATCACCTAATAATAGAATGCTAACTCTGAGTAGCTTAACGAATACCATCTATGCTTACTGATTCCGAACTCGCCTTTTATGCACGGCAACTGCTCTTGCCCCATTGGGACATTGAATCTCAATTAAACCTAAAAAACGCCAGCGTTATGCTCATTGGCATGGGCGGTTTGGGTTGCCCTGCGTCCGAAATTTTGGCACGGGCGGGGGTGGGACGATTGACGCTAGTAGACGATGACATCATTGAGGTGTCAAATTTGCAACGTCAAACTTTATATGCCCCAAAAGACATTGGACAGTCCAAAGCCTTGACCGCTAAAACTGCCCTAACTCGCATCAATCCGCACATTGACGTTCAAGCCATCTGCCAACGTCTAACGGCAGAAAAGGCAGACGAGTTATTCGGCGAGCGTCTCTACGAGTTAACAAAAACCGATGATGTGCCCGACTTACTGCTGGATGGAAGCGACAATTTTGCCACCCGCTATCTATTAAATCGGATAAGTGTTGAATATGGCATTCCCCTACTGTCTGCATCGGCAATTGGTTTTAGCGGACAATTGGCATTGTTCGAACCAAAAAAACAGACGGGATGTTATGCTTGCGTGTTTGGTGCATCAAAAGTAGCATCTGATGCCGAGACTGAGAACGATGAGGGGGATAATAACAATCCTGCTAACTGTGCCAGTTCAGGGGTACTTGCCAGCACGACAGCGGTGATGGGCGGTTTGCAAGCCAACGTTGCTTTGCAGTATTTGGGTAGAGGAATCAATCCGCTTAGGGGCAAATTGTTATTGTGGGATGGTATGAGCATGTCACAAAAAATGATGCGGTATGAACGGAATGAGCGTTGTTTGGTGTGTGGGTATCAAGATGAGTAATAAACCCCTCAAAAAATTTGCACCAACTTTACCATCAGTAGCCCACTCGCCAATGCCATCACACCCATCAGTGCCATCAAGACATAGCGGGTAGGCAGACGGCTCGCCCCTAAATACGAGCCAATCGCTCCGCCCATACCCACCACCATTAAGGCAGGCATAATCATAGATAATGACACCATGCCCAACTGCCATTTGCTCGCCAAACCAACCAGCGAGTTGCATAAAATAAACACCACCCCTACTGCCGAGGCTTGCCTCACGCTCGCCAAATTAAGCAATACCAAACTTGGCACAAGATAAATTCCCCCACCGATACCAATACTGCCTGCCAAAAACCCCAGCACTGCCCCAAGTAGCGTGCATAATGCCAATCTCAATGACAGTGATGTAGGTGAACCGATGGTTTTTACGTTGTTTAATTTTGAATTGGAAGGTAGAGCTTTGGATGATGACGATTGAGGCAATGAAGGGGTAGAACCAGTATCACTACCATCAAAGGAAGCGTCAGTAGTAGCAAACGTCATCTTTGCCATTCGCCATAGACTAAATAACAGCGTGACTAATAGCACGACATAAAACGCCTTTGCTGGCAACTGTATGCGACTGCCCACATAAACAAACGGCAAAGCGGTCAGTTGAATCGGTAGCCACAACCGCCATTCAAAATGGCGATAGCGATAGAAATTGATGCTACCAATGCTACTCACCAAGGTGTTTAGACTCAGCGAAATGCTGGGAATGGTTGGCAACGGCACGCCAAAGATTGCCATAAATGCCGTATAAGATGATCCGCCCGCTAGCCCAACACTGCTATGCAACACCGCCACCACAAAAAACAATGCCAGCAAAGGAAAGTCAATCATAACCACAAGTTAGTCATCTGATACCCAAGCAAAAATAAACCATCGAGAAAAACATGAACAGATAGTTTGCCTATTGGCAATGGTATCAGCCATTATTGGACAACCAAGCCGGTGTATTGTCATCGGCATAAAACTCTTGCTTCCAAATCGGCACGTCGGCTTTGACCGTGTCTAAAATATGACGACAAGCCAAAAACGCCTCGTCACGGTGTGATGCCCCAACACCCACATAAATCGCCATGTCGCCAATGGCGAGTTCCCCAATGCGATGCACGCAGACGGCAGTGGTAATGTTAAATTCTGCCAGGGCATTTTGCACAATTTGAGTACCCACCTTGACCGCCATGCCTTCATAGGCTGAATAGCTAAGATGGGTGACGGGTTTTTGATTATTGTGGTTACGCACCAAGCCTTCAAAGCTAACCAACGCCCCGCAACTGGCTTGACTAAGTTGAGCTTTTAGGGCATCTACGTCGATGGCATCATGGGTGAGGGCAAAAAGTGGAGTATTCTTCACTGACTAGCCCCCCGCTACAGGCGGAATGAAAGCAACCTCATCCCCATCATGCACGGGCGTATCCCATTCGGCAAAGGCTTCATTGAGGGCTACTCGTAGGCGTGCCTTAGGGGTAGTATCGGTCAAAGACACCCCGTGATGCGTTTGCAGTCGCTCAAACACAGTGGATACGGTATCACCGTCTTGATAATCCAAAACGGTGTGAGACGTGCCTGTCTTTGCCATCAGCGTGGCTTGTAAGTCGGCAAAAACTAAAACAGTGATGCTCATGGTTATCTAAATCATTAAAATTAAACGATCACATAGTATCATGACATAGATGGTTATGCTCGCTAAAAAAACCTTTATCAAACTGCCTTACTCATCAGCTCAATAGAAGCAATTTGAATGTCATGTGACAAGGCGGTGGTCATGTCATATATCGTTAAGCAAGCAACGCTAACGGCAGTTAGGGCTTCCATTTCCACCCCAGTTTTACCCGTCACTTTGGCGGTAGCGGTCACTTCGACGCGATGACCCTCATCCTCATAGGCAAAATTGACATCCACTTTGTCGAGCATCAAGCCATGACACAACGGAATCAAATCGGGGGTTTTTTTCGCTCCCATGATGCCCGCTAACCGTGCCACCTCAATAATCGCCCCTTTTTTAGTTTGCCCGTCAGTGGTTCGAATTTGCTGATACACGTCAGGGGGAAAACATACCCAGCCGATGGCAGTCGCCGTGCGAACGGTAGCGTTTTTTTGCCCCACGTCCACCATACGGGCATTGCCTTGGGCGTCTAAATGAGATAACTCGTCATAGGATGGCTCGGAAGGGGATGAATGCAATAAGTTGGTATCGTTATTCATGCTGATGAACCACTCAATTAATCGTCTTTTGGGGTAACGTGCACCACAAAATTGCACGGGCGAGTGCGATTATCCAATTGCTCCTGCAAAATACCTTCCCAGGCCGTACGACATGCCCCTGTTGAGCCAGGTAAGCAAAAAATAGCCGTATGATTTGCCATCCCTGCTACTGCTCGAGATTGAATGGTGGACATACCAATATCTGCCACCGATATGGCACGGAACTGTTCACCAAACCCGTCTATGGTTTTATCAAACAAAGCACTCACCGCCTCGGGCGTGTTGTCCCGCCCATAAAACCCTGTGCCACCCGTGCTGATAATCACTTGTACCGATGGATCAGCAATCCAATGACTGACAATGGCACGGATTTGATACACGTCATCGACACAGATTTGGCGGTCTTGCAGATGATGTCCAGCTTCATTCAGGCTATCTGCTATATACTGCCCCGATTTATCTTGGCTCAAGTCACGGGTATCCGACACGGTTAGAATTGCAATGTTTAAGGGCACAAACTGAGCATCAGCTGGCGTATGGCTATG
>JAAXIL010000242.1:0-2170 GCA_012270355.1 Psychrobacter sp. | reverse complement strand
GGTATTGGTATTGGACATGGTTTGTTCTATGTTTTTATGGTTTGAGGATGAATAATCGGATAAGGATAAAAGGGCAGAATAAAAGTAGTACGGCTTAAAGCAACTTACCCGCCAACCAAGGATAAATTGTGCATCAAACCACTGTCGTCATCGTGCAAAAAATGATGCTCAGGTTTGGCTGGGATTAGAGTATGTAATTGTTGCTTCAACGCAGTGGTATCATTGGTTTGCAACGCTTCTCGCAAATCGAAATTGACCGAATCAAACAAACACATATGCAATTTGCCTTGAGCATTAACACGTACTCGATTGCAGGACTCACAAAAAGTCGGAGCGTAAGGGGCAATGATGCCAATTGTCCCCGCATAATCCGAGTGGGTGTAAGTAATGGCAGGACCATCAGTGTGCCGTCTGGGCAACGCCTGCCAGCCCATGTCTAGCAGTTGATCAATAAGGGTTTGCGAGCGGATATGCTCTCGAAAGAACAAGTCGCTATTATCCGTGGTCTGCATAAATTCTATAAAGCGAAAGCTCACGGGACGATGACGGACATAGTCAAGGGCTTGGCTGAGCGTGGCATTGGCATGTTGAGCTTTTAAGATGGCATTAATTTTTATCACTGCTCGCCCGTCCGCCAATACGTCGTCGATATCGCCAAGCAGTTTGGGCAATATATCATGCCCCGTGATTTGGGCAAAAACGTCAGGATCAAAGCTGTCGATGCTGGTATTGATTTGGCTCAAACCTGCTTCCAACCAGTCTTGCACTTGTTTGCCTAATCGATAGCCGTTGGTGCTGATGCACACCTTATCGATGCCATTGGTATTGGCGACCGTGTCAATAATGGCAGGTAAGTCTCGGCGTAGGCTGGGCTCGCCCCCTGTCAGACGCACCTTTTTTGTGCCAAGTTCGGCAAATCCCCGCACCAATGTGGCAATTTCATCGACACTTAATTCATCCGTCGGGCGTTTTTTGTCATAACCATTTGGCAGGCAATAATCACAACGAAAATTGCAAACATCGGTAATCGACAATCGTAGGTAGGTCAAACGTCGAGCGTAGGCATCGGTTAATGCGTCGTCTTGGTTTGGCGTGTGCAACTGTGTTTGGCTAACAAAATTTCCCATTCGGCGATTATACACTGCCCACCGCCATAGCAGAAGTTACCGTTGGTAAACTGCTCTTAAACAAATGCACTTTAATAAATTTTGAATCAACTAAATTTACAACCCCGACAAAATCGCCACTTCTTTAATATAACTGGTTAAGTCCGCTTCCGATTCTGCCAATAGCTCATCATCTTGCAAATGCTTGGCATATTCAATCCATAACAATAATTGATATACCGTGTTGCGTTCAACCGCTGTAAACTGCTTACCAAATTGTTTTAGCGTCGATTCATCGTTGATATTTAAGCGAGATTCCCAAGCTTCAATTTTGTTCGCCTGCTCGGGTGTAAAGCGAACTCTAAACAAGGCTTCCACAAGGGCATGACGGTCTTCTTCGCTAATCATCTTGCCCACCCGCTTAATCTGCCGATTACGAGCTGACGCACTAGAAATGTCCGCTAATTGCATTAACTCATCGACAAAAAACTCAGTGGCAGGTAATTTTTTTATTTGCTTTTTGGACAATTCCGATAGCGGTTCGGCAAGGCGTTGCAAGCGTTCATGTGCCTTTTTTTGTTCAGTGCGAGAGACTCGCATGTCATGTTCTGACCAATCAATCATGGTTTTCCCTATTTTTTATCTTATCTGCTATTTATTAAACACTATTTCGCCTTTAACCCAACCACCGTCGTTTTTCTCGGTGCTTGATGCTCACCGCCATGCCGTCAGGTAGCACCTCGGACAAACGATTTGCCAACTGCTCGGCAATATATACCGAACGGTGCTTACCGCCAGTGCAACCAATCGCAACCGTAACAACGTGGCGATTGTTGTGCAAAAATTCTGGCAACCAACGAGCCATAAAATCATAAATGTCGTCGCTCATTGTTTCGACTTCAGGATGCTTGGCAAAAAACTGAGCCACTGCCTCATCTTTTCCCGTCTGCACCCGCAGACTGGCTTCCCAATGTGGGTTGGGCAAAATCCGTACGTCAAACACATAATCGGCATCAATCGGCATACCGTACTTAAAGCCGAACGACAGCACATTCACCGTGACC
>JAAXIL010000145.1:5850-8338 GCA_012270355.1 Psychrobacter sp. | reverse complement strand
ATGGTGCCAACGTTGACGTGGGGTTTGTTTCGTTCAAATTTGGCTTTTGCCATGATAGTCACCTTTTCATTTATAGGTTAAAAACATTAAATTTTAATGACGTGTATCGCATCCATAAATCACTTAATCCGATACACGCTTCTTCTAAACAGTTAATAGTCTTTAGATTAAACGATTATTCGTCGTCGTCATCTTTGCCACTAAAGCCTTTGATGATGTCATCAGCAACTGACTTCGGAATTTCCGCATATTTTTGAAATTCCATGGAGTAAGTGGCACGACCTTGTGACATGGAGCGAAGCTGAGTGGCGTAACCAAACATTTCGGCTAATGGTACTTCTGCACGAATTTGCTTTGTACCGCCAGGTAAATCGTCCATACCTTGCACCATACCACGGCGACGGTTTAAGTCACCCATGATGTCGCCCATATAGTCTTCTGGCGTTTCCACCTCTACTTTCATGACAGGTTCAAGAAGTGCAGGATTTGCATTCATGAAACCTTTTTTGAAAGCGATAGAACCTGCCATTTTGAACGATAACTCATCCGAGTCAACGTCATGGTATGAACCATCATACAAAGTTGCTTTCACACCAACCACTGGGTAGCCAGCCAAAACACCATTTTTCATGCGTTCTTGAATGCCTTTATCAACCGCTGAGTGGTATTCTTTCGGTACCACACCACCGACGATTTGCTCTTCAAACTCGTAGTCAACGCCAGAGTCCAAATCAAGCGGCTCAAGCTTCAACCAAACGTGACCAAACTTACCACGACCACCCGTCTGACGTACAAATTTACCTTCTTGCTCAATGGTCTGGCGAATGGTTTCACGGTAAGCAACCTGCGGAGCACCGATGTTGGCTTCGACCTTGAATTCACGCTTCATGCGGTCAACCAAGATTTCTAAGTGAAGCTCACCCATACCACTGATGATGGTCTGACCTGACTCTTCGTCCGTATGAACTCGGAATGAGGGGTCTTCTTTTGCCAAACGACCCAATGCCACAGACATTTTTTCTTGGTCAGCTTTGGTTTTTGGCTCTACCGCAAGACTGATTACTGGGTCTGGGAATTCCATACGCTCAAGGGTAATGATGTCGTTTTCATCACATAACGTGTCGCCTGTGGTCACGTCTTTCATGCCCACGAGAGCAGCAATGTCACCCGCACGGATTTCTGATAGTTCTTCTTGCGAATTAGCGTGCATCTGTACAATACGACCCACACGCTCACGCTTCATCTTCACCGGGTTATAAACGCTTTCACCCTGCTTAATCACACCAGAATATACTCGAACGAACGTGAGGTTACCCACGTACTTGTCGTTCATGATTTTGAACGGCAGTGAAGCAAATGGGGCTTCATCAGAGGCTTCACGAGTCGCTTCGGTTTCTTCCTTATCGTCAAGTACACCTTTAATAGCAGGTACGTCTTGAGGAGCAGGTAGATAATGAATCACGGCATCCAACATTTTTTGTACGCCTTTATTTTTAAAGGCAGTACCACAAAGCATTGGGATAATTTCATTGTCAATAGTACGCTGACGAATGGCATCGTGAATTTGCTCTTCGCTTAATTCGCCGTTTTCAAGGTACTCATTCATGAGCTCTTCGGTAGCTTCGGCAGCCGTTTCAACAAGCTGCTCACGATACTCTTCGGCTTTGGCTTGAAGTTCAGCAGGAATTTCCCGCTCTTCAAACTGCATGCCCATCGACTCGGTATCCCAATAGATGGCTTTCATCCTGACTAGGTCAACCACACCTTCGAAGTCATCTTCTTTACCGATTGGAATAACCACAGGCACAGGATTACCGCCCAAACGGGTTTTGATTTGGTCAATCACACGGTAAAAATCTGCACCGACCCGATCCATTTTATTCACAAATGCCAAGCGAGGCACTTTATATTTGTTTGCCTGACGCCATACGGTCTCTGACTGTGGCTGTACACCACCTACCGCACAGTACACCATGCACGCCCCATCAAGTACCCGCATAGAACGCTCAACTTCAATCGTGAAGTCAACGTGTCCTGGGGTGTCGATGATATTGATGCGGTGTTCAGGAAACTGCTGAGCCATGCCCGACCAAAAGCACGTGGTCGCTGCTGACGTGATGGTAATACCACGTTCTTGCTCTTGTTCCATCCAGTCCATGGTAGCAGCACCATCGTGAACTTCACCGATTTTGTGACTGATGCCCGTATAAAAAAGAATACGCTCAGTAGTAGTGGTTTTACCCGCATCGATGTGGGCAGAAATACCGATATTACGATACCGGTTTAAGGGGGTTGTACGAGCCATAATCATGTCCCATTTTTAGAGGTAATTTTTATTCTGTCTTGTCTATTCAAACTTAATCAACTATTCAAGCTCATTTAAAATTGCAAACGCAAGATAATAAATCGTTTGAATGACAACTTGATGACATTATCTGTCGAGTACACTAAGCAAATAATGTCATCGATATATCAGTAACTATATAAC
>JAAXIL010000145.1:0-5750 GCA_012270355.1 Psychrobacter sp. | reverse complement strand
GCATCAGCCATACGGTGAACTTCATCACGTTTTTTCATGGCAGCACCTTTGCCGTCTGCCGCATCGTTTAGTTCACCTGCCAAACGTAACGCCATTGATTTCTCAGAACGCTTAGAAGCAGCATCAGCTAGCCAACGCATTGCCAATGCGGTACGACGGGAGGGGCGTACTTCAGTGGGCACTTGGTAGGTAGCACCACCCACACGGCGGGCTTTCACCTCAACCATTGGGCGAACGTTTTCTAACACTTCTTCAAAGAAATCGACAGGGTCTTCGATGTCACGCTTTTGTTTAACTTGGTCGAGTGCCCCATAAACAATGCGTTCAGCAGTTGATTTTTTGCCATCAACCATCACGTGGTTGATGAATTTGGCGATGGTTTGGCTACCAAACTTTGGATCTGGTAGGATTTCACGAGCGGCAATGACGCGACGTCTTGGCATAACAATTTTCCTTTTCTTCAGGGTAATCTGGCATTCATACCGTACTGCTAAATAATATGCACTTCTAAACAAATTAAGCAGTTAGTATCAGCCAGCCTTACTGCACGGCGGTATGATGGCTTTATCATAAAAACTATGACTATAAACGCTTATCACCTAACCCATGCACAATATAAGATGTAAATAGTGTAAAACTTCAAAAAGTCATCAGTCTGGTGTGACTAACGACACATAGCATATAGGCGATTAAGCTTTAGGCTTTTTCGCACCATACTTAGAGCGACCTTGTTTGCGGTCTTTTACGCCTGCACAGTCAAGGGCACCACGCACGGTGTGATAACGCACACCTGGCAAGTCTTTTACACGACCGCCACGAATCAGAACAACGCTATGCTCTTGTAGGTTGTGACCTTCGCCACCGATGTAGCTTGATACTTCATAGCCTGAAGTCAAACGCACACGGCACACTTTACGCATGGCAGAGTTTGGTTTTTTTGGTGTGGTGGTATATACCCGAGTACATACGCCACGACGTTGGGGGCACGCTTGTAACGCAGGAACTTTTGACTTTTCCTTGATGGTTTTGCGACCCTTACGGATAAGCTGGTTGGTTGTTGCCATAAGGCATCCTTCTCCCGATAAATAAATATTTTTTACGAACAAAAAAAGAACACCCTGCTGTCTTAGAAGATTTGCTACAATGCCATCTGCCAAGCAATTTGCATGACTGTCCCAATTTTTGGACAGTGTATTATATAGATGTCGCCATGTTTTTACAACCTTTGGCTCCCTTTGTTAGTAACAAAAATAATTGCCCCCTTTATTATGAACTCATCTCGATCGTCATCCGTCATTCCACCCAATCAAGACACCCGCATTGCTGAAGGCAGTCAGGTTTTACTCCATTTCGAAGTCTCATTAGAAAATGGCACAGTCATTGATTCCACTTTTACACGCCCAGAACCTGTGAGCCTAACGATTGGCGATGGCAGTTTGCTTGAAGGGTTCGAAAAGGTATTGATGAATTTACGAGCTGGGGATACCCGAACTGCCCATCTTGAGCCTGAGCAGGCGTTTGGTGAGTGGAATGCTGATAACGTGCAAACGTTTAGTACTGCTCAATTTGCAGCGACTGGTTCTAGTCCTGAAATTGGCATGATGATGGAATTTGAGGATAAGGGCAAGAATACTTTGCCTGGTGTAGTAAGTAATGTCACCGCAGATGACGTGGAAGTGGATTTTAATCATCCGCTGGCAGGACAACCCGTGCTATTTAAGGTACAAATTTTTAAGGTCACGCCAGCGGGTCAGACGGGTTTAAGACTGTTATAGTGCACTGATTGAAGTCGTTTATCCAATAAACAGCAACAGATAGTCACACCTGTTAAACTGATAATGCTCGTGTTTTGCTTACAATAACTACTTCCTATCCTCAGAACCGAAACATGCTTTAGACAACAGATTTTAAGGACAATCCCCATGCAATACACTACCCTGCCCAAACTCGGCGACAAAGTTTCCAAAATTTGCCTCGGAACAATGACGTGGGGACAACAAAATGACGAGGGCGAAGCTCACCAGCAGATGGATTTTGCCTTAGAGCATGGCGTTAATTTTTGGGACACCGCCGAGATGTATCCCTCTCCGCCAGATGAAGACAAATCAGGCGACACCGAACGTTTTATTGGCACTTGGTTCGCCAAAACTGGCAAGCGAAATGACGTGGTGCTCGCCAGCAAAATTTCGCCGATGAGCTATCTGCGAGGGGGCAATACCCGATTCAATGCCAAACACATTAGCGAGGCGTTAGACGGCAACCTCAAACGTTTGCAAACCGACCACATTGACATCTATCAGTTGCATTGGCCTGAACGAGAGACCAATTATTTTGGTACTCGAGGTTATACCGAAGACATGGCACAGCAAGACCTAAGCGACCTTACGCCATTTTTAGAAACCATCGAAGCCTTAAATGACGAAATAAAAAAAGGTCGCATTCGGGCATGGGGGTTATCGAACGATACCCCTTGGGGCGTGATGCGATATTTGTGGGAAGCAGACAAGGCAGGATTGGATGCCCCTATAACGGTACAAAACCCATATAGCTTACTGAATCGTTTGTATGAAGTTGGACTGGCGGAAATCTCGCATCGAGAAAATGTTGGCTTACTCGCCTACTCACCGCTTGGGTTTGGCGTGTTGTCGGGCAAATATTTGGGCGGTCGTCGTCCTGAAGGGGCGAGGCTCACACTTTGGGACAGATTCGAACGTTATATCAACGCTGAGGCAAAATGGGCAACCGAGCAATACGCCAGCATTGCTGAGGATGCAGGGTTGGACATGGCACAGATGTCATTGGCGTTTGTCAACTCTCGCTCGTTTGTTACCGCCAATATTATCGGGGCAACCAGTGTCGATCAACTTAAAGCCAACATTGATAGTGTGAATATTGAACTGAGCGATGACGTATTGGAAGCGATTGAAGAAGTGCAAACGAAGCAACCAAATCCGTCGCCTTAGTTGAGCAAAGTTAAAAAATGATACGGCTCACATTCATGTTTCGTCTAAATAAAACTAAACATGAAGATCGTGCCCACAGCGGTCGCAAAAGTTCGCCCCTGAAGCGTGTCCAAATTTGCCGCAATTTGGGCAAGTAATGGGATGCAATTGCGGACGCATATTCTTTGCAAGTTCTGCCGTAAAAATACCCGTCGGTACGGCGATGATGGAGTAACCCGTAATCATGACCATACTGGCAATCGCCTGACCGATTGGCGTTTTTGGAGAAATGTCGCCGTACCCTACTGTCGTTAGCGTCACAATCGCCCAGTAGATTGACAACGGAATACTGGTAAAGCCGTTTTCGTGACCTTCGACAACATACAGCACCGAGCCAAAAATGGTGACAAGCAACAATAAAGATAAAAAGAAGACCGTAATTTTTTGCTGACTGGTCTTGAGTGCTGAAGCCAAAAACCCGGCCTGTTGCATGTAGGCATTAAGCTTGAGTACCCGAAATACCCGTAGAATCCGCAGAATTCGCACCACAATGAGGTATTGCACACCACCAAACATTAAGCTCAGATAACTGGGTAATACCGACAATAAATCCACGATACCAAAAAAACTAAACGCATAGCGACTGCGATTGGGGGCAGAAAACAGCCTGAGTACGTATTCGATGGTAAATAAAATGGTAAATAGCCATTCAGCAACCACAAACCACTCACCGTATTGCAATTGCAAAATCAGTACGCTATCGAGCATCACCACCAACACGCTCAGCACAATCGCCACCAACAACACAATATCAAACAGCTTGCCTAAACGAGTGTCTGTGCCTTCGATGATGACATGAATCCGCTCCCGCCAATTTTGGATGGTGGATGCAGTGGTCTTGCGGGTTTGAGGATTAGCGGGGACTTTTTTCATGGTAACCGATGACTGTTTGCGACACTCGGGTTTATAATAGGACATTCATTATACGTTAATTTGCAAGGATTACATCATGGCAGGTCATTCCAAATGGGCAAACATCAAGCATAAAAAGGCCAAAGAAGATGCCAAACGCGGCAAAGTGTTTACCAAAATCATTCGTGAATTGGTGTCTGCCACCAAACAAGGTGATCCTGACCCTGATGCCAATCCACGCCTGAGAGCAGCGGTTGAAAAAGCGTTATCTGCCAACATGACCAAAGACACCATCAATCGTGCCATCGAGCGAGGGGCAGGTAACACTGATGGCGGAGAGATGGAGGAGATTACTTATGAAGGCTATGGGTTGGGCGGGGTGGCGGTACTCGTTGAAACCATGACCGACAATGTGAATCGCACAGTTGGCGAGGTGCGTCATGCGTTTACTAAGCATGGTGGTAACTTGGGCACGTCTGGGTCTGTGGCATATTTGTTTGAAAAACGGGGCGAGATTGTTTTTGATGACGTGTCATTGGAAGATGAGTTGATGCTGACCGCCCTCGACGCTGGAGCAACCGACATTTTAAACGATGGTGAAAGTTTATTGGTCATCACCGAACCCGAGCAATTTGGTATGGTCAAAGATGCGTTAAACGAGGCGGGTTTGAACTCGGTGCATGCCGAAGTGACGATGTCGCCCACCACCACGGCTGATATCGACACCGTGGACGACGCTCAAACTGTACTAAAAATGATTGATATGCTCGAAGACCTAGATGATGTGCAAGAAGTTTACACCAATCTAAACGTGAGCGATGACATCATGGCTAATTTAGAATCTTAAGGAAATACACATGAAAAATACTACTTTAATACTTTTGTTAATCACTTTGCCTGTACTTAGCTTAAATGGATGCCATACCATAGCAGGCATCGGTCAAGACATTGCCAGTGTTGGTAATGGCGTTTCTAACACGGCGTATAAAGTAAAGGAACGTGGGCTTATGCCAAATTCTCAGCCTATGCAATATGAAGAACCTGCACAATACGCCGAACCCGCTTTTGAGCAACCTGCTCAATATCCCCAAACTCAATATCCGCAAAATCAATACCCCGAAAACCAATATCCACAGACTCAATACCCACAGTCTCAGTATCCTTAATTGAGCTGGTCATAATTCAAATGTTATGTGACTACCCTTAAGCATAGTTACATAACAAATAAGTTACAAAATGGTGACAATTCAATGACGTTTTTTTATCTTTCTACACTAGGTTTCTGTTAAGAAAATAAGTACGCTATCGTCAGGATGGTTAGGTAACCTTTATGGAGTTTATTTAGCCATTTTAATTGTTATTCATTTTTATGTGTTCATATTAAGGAGTTTTTATGAAGAAGGTTGCTTTTGCCACATTGGCTGCATTGGTTACTTTGACAGGTTGCAACGCTATCACTGGTTTGGGTCAAGACATCTCAAACGCTGGTGATGAAGTTTCTGAAACTGCTCAAGAAACCAAACAAAAAATCTAAGCTGTTTTTTAAGCGGCACTGTTTAAGTGTTGCTATGAATCCGCCTGAATTGGCGGATTTTTTTACACCTTGTTTTTATTTAGATAAACGCCTGCATGACTTGATTTAAATATTGTCTGCCTAGCAGTGTTGGTTGAATGCGTTTCTCATCATAAATTAACAATTCTTGAGACTGTAACTTGTCTAAAATTGGCTTAATGTCTGATAAATCTAACCCGGTACGTTCGCTAAATAATCGACTTTCGAAACCATCGGTCAAACGAAGGGCATTAAGCATAAACTCACTTCGGAGTTCATCGTTTGCGATAACTTGAAAATTAACCGATTTTGGATGGTTATCAAAATTCAGATAATCTTTGGGC
>JAAXIL010000130.1 GCA_012270355.1 Psychrobacter sp. | reverse complement strand
CGTATCTACCAAGACGACACGCCCTACCCCTTGCCAGTCAATGCGACGAAGCGTAGGGTCTAGCGTTGCAAACAGTTGGTTGGCGGCATAAATATTTTCATCCACCAACCGATTAAACAACGTGGACTTACCCGCATTGGTATAGCCAACCAGTGAGATGGTAATTACATCCGATTTTTGCCGTTTTGCCCGCCCTTGGGCACGAGTCTGCTTGACTTTATCGAGACGAGATTTTAGTTGGTTGACTCGTACTTGTAACAAACGGCGATCCGTTTCCAACTGCGTTTCACCAGGTCCTCGCAGTCCAATACCCCCTTTTTGCCGTTCCAAATGCGTCCAGCCTCGCACTAAGCGAGTGGACAAATGGTTGAGCTGTGCCAATTCAACTTGAAGCTTACCTTCATAGGTGCGGGCACGTTGGGCGAAAATGTCCAAAATCAGCCCGGTGCGATCCAGCACCCGACATTTGCACAAGGCTTCAAGGTTACGCTCTTGCGAGGGCGACAAACTGTGATTGAAAATCACAATATCCGCATCATGAGCTTGTACGGCACTGGCAATCTCTTCGGCTTTGCCTGTGCCCACGAAGTATTTGGCATCAGGCTTGAGGCGTGAGCCCGAGATAACTTCTAGGGCATCTGCCCCTGCCGAATCCACTAGAAGTTTAAATTCCTCAAGGTCGTCAGGGTCTTGAATTTGGCGAATGTCGAGGTGCACCAATATCGCTCGTTCACCGCCTTCGGCTCTATCAAAATATTCCAAAAAAAATTCCTAAACTTAATGCTAAAATGGTCGTCATCATTCCATGACTATAGACATTGCATTGTATGCCAAACCAGCCTTTACAACAAGATACGAAAAAAGACAAGCGTCATGCCACAAAAACGCCATTTTGGGCATCCTTGCCCCTTGTCGGCAAACCGCTGTATAAAAACGGCAAACGAGGTAAAAAATTCGTGGGCATGGCAGACACGCTTTGGGACGGATATAAGGCAGCGACTAAAATTGGGGCATGGACAAATCCGCCACGAGAAATTTTGCCCAAATACATCAAAGCGTTTTGCACAAGCATGACCAAAGCGATGGGCATCACCGTATTGCCTGTCGAACCCATTCCACAACGCCATGCCTTGTGGGCGTCCAATCATACCTCGTGGATGGACATCATGGTAATGGGGGTGGTCAGTCCAGCGTTTTTCTTGTCCAAAGCCGACGTAGAACAATTACCTATTTTTGGACGTTTGGCGACAGCTGCGGGAACGCTCTTTATCAATCGTGGGTCGGGTGATTCAACCGTGGTTGCCGAGCAGATGGCAAAGTTTTTGTCGCAAGGCTATTCCATCATGTTCTACCCCGAAGCGACGACCACCAACGGCAAACACATCAAACGAATTTATGGCAAATTGTTAGACTCAGCCATGAAGGCAAATGTTCCGATTCAACCAACGGTGCTGTGCTACGTTAATGAGGATGGCGAATTGGATGACCGCATTTCTTGGTATGGCAACATGGGCATGGGTGAGAGCCTTAAAAACATCATGGATGCGTCAAATGTGACCGCTTATGTGCTTGCCCTAGAACCAATTGACCCGACTGGTAAAACTCGGGATCAATTGACCGTCCTACTCAGACAACGGATGGAAAATGGCTTACATGAATTGCATAAACGCGTGTTACGCCCTGATGCTGTGCCACCCTTCACACCGCTAGCCAATGAGGACGCTCCTGAAAGTCATGTCTAGTTTATGATAGGGATTGCCTACTTTTAAATTTCGCTACGTCTTGAACCACTATCATCGTTGATCGACTACTAATAACTAACCATATAAATTTATGCAAAACCCCCTAAAAACCCCTTTAAATGTTTTAAACCGATTACAACGCACGGTGAGTGTGACGGGCTTGTCCGCCCTCAGAGTGGCGAAAGGCGAAAAGCCCGATGCCAATTTGCTACGAGAAACTTTTGAAAATCTAGGCACAACTTACATTAAAATTGGGCAATTCATCGCCAGTACGCCTTCAATTTTTCCCCGTGACTATGTGTTAGCGTTTCAAGGGTGTCTTGATCAAACCACGCCTTTGCCGTTTTCGTATATTGAGCGAGTGCTCAAACAAGAGCTTGCCCCACATGGCTCGCTCAATGATCATTTTGCTCACATAGACGAAAAGCCGTTGGCTTCTGCCAGTATCGCTCAAGTCCATGTCGCAACCCTGCATGATGGGCGTGAGGTCGTCCTCAAGGTGCAAAAGCCTGACGTTGAAACGGTGATGCAAACCGATTTGGGCGTGTTGTATGCGGTAGTCAAGGTGCTGGAACTCACTGTCCCTAATTTCAAATTTGCTCGCATCTCGCCCATCATTGACGAAATCAAAACCCAAATGCTCGCCGAAACCGACTTTATAAGCGAAGCGAACAATATCGAGGATTTTTGGCAATTTTTAAGAGACACGGGCAATACTCGAGTCGTCGCCCCCGAGGTCATCGGACACCTGACTACCAAACGGGTGCTCACCATGACCCGTCTGCATGGCATGTCGATGATTGACGAGCAAGCCATGCGGGCGTACTGCGATGATCCGGCTCAAGTGATGGCAGACACGCTCAACACTTGGTTCGCCAGCCTCATGTTTGCCAAAAGTTTCCACGCTGATTTGCATGCGGGCAATTTGATGCTACTCACCGATGGACGCATCGGCTTTTTGGACTTTGGCATTGTTGGCAAGCTACAGCCCGAGAGTTGGCAGGCGTGCATGGGCATGATGCAGGCACTACAAGTCGAAGATTATGCGATGATGGCAGAGTGTATGATTGACATGGGCATGACGCACGGGCGTGACAAAGTGGATACGGGCGAGCTGGAACGAGATTTGACCCAAGTGATGCGAACGCTGATGGCAGAAGCCAAACCTTATGGCACCCCTAATGCATCGCAAAAACCTGTCAACGACAAGGCAAAAAATGCCCAAGCCGAAGAGTTAAACAAAATGATGCTCGAGATTGTAACGGTTGGCAAACGGCATGGCATTCACTTCCCTCGTGACTTTGCCCTGCTTACCAAACAGATGCTATATTTTGACCGATTTATGCGAACCCTCGCCCCCGACATGGATATGTTTACCGACGCTCGGGTGAACTTGCTTGGCGGACGCTAAAATTTTTCAATTTAATAATAACCTGTATAAAGGAAACCTCATGCACTGCGACGTTTATAAATTTCCCAAACATGAAGAAATGTATGTCTATATTGCTCGCCCTGATTATCCAGACGATACCGAAGAACTAAAAGACTGGCTGGCAGTATTACCCAAAGATTTACGTCAAAATCTAGGCGAAGGACGATTTTTGATGCATTTAGACCTCGATGAGACCAAAAAACTGGCTCGAGTGGATAAAGATGATGTGATTGCCAAACTGTCCGAACAAGGCTATTTTGTGCAAGCACCGCCTGCGGACGTGTTGACGCGTCAGGCGAACAATCGGGTAAAAGCCATGCAAGATAAGAAGTATGATTAACGTGCTAAAATACCGCATTCTGCTTCAGCGGTTTTCACTTAATATCTTATAGAGAAAAAAATGGACTGGTTAGCCAATTTTATTGTCAATTTACCCCTAGATGAAATCAGCGATCGCCTAAGCGAATTGACGCGATGGTGGAGCAATCTTGTTGACGGCGTTCCGCCCGACTTGTTGCCTTTGTATGCTTATGTCGGCTTTTCGGTGATTGTGCTTTTGCTTTGGTTGTTTATCGTGCGAGTGTTGCCAAAGCCATTTGGGGGCATGAGCTGGCTTGCCGTGTTTGCCGTCTTGCTCACACCAACGACGGCACTTGGCGACACGGGCGATATTGCCCCTGCCAGTATCGCCGTGGTGTATGGTATTCTGATGAAAGACATGGGGCTGGCACTGTCAAACCTGTTGCCAATTTTGGTGGTGTTTGCTGTTGGGTTGTTTTTGGGCTTTATTTGGCAAGTGATTAAGGGATTGATTGACAAAGCCGTAGAGAAATCTCGCCAGCAAGCCTTGCTGGATGAACAAGCCGAGCGTGAGTATGAAGAAGAACAGCTTGCTCTAGCCTCAGCAAATTACGCCAGCGTTGTTGATACCAATGTAGGCAATGAACCCGATGCGACATTGATTAAAACCAAAAAATAACTTTTTAACTTCGATAAATTTTCTAAAGATTAAACACTATGACCGATAATCCGTCCAATTCTAATCAGCAAAACCCATCCTTTACTGGCACGCAAAGCTATATCGCCACCCCCGACTTGCAACTGGCAGTCAACTCGGCGATGACGCTACAAAAGCCACTGCTCATCAAAGGTGAGCCAGGTACGGGCAAAACTTTGCTTGCCGAAGAGATTGCCCAAAGTTTAGATATGCCTCTGATTACTTGGCACATTAAATCGACCACCAAAGCCGAACAAGGCTTGTATGAGTACGATGCAGTGTCTCGTTTGCGGGACAGTCAGCTTGGTGATGATAAGGTGTATGACATTGGCAATTACATCAAGCCTGGCAAACTGTGGGAAGCCTTTACCAGCAAAGAACGATGCGTGCTATTGATTGACGAAATCGACAAGGCAGCCATTGAGTTTCCCAACGACTTGCTACACGAGCTCGATAAAAGGGCGTTTTTGCGGCTGTGCTTTTTACTTAACATAGACTATCCTGCTGCGGATAGCATGCGTCAAATCCTCTCCGTGCACTTTTCGGGTTTGCAAGAAAAACTCGTTAACGATGCTCTTGACGTGTTCTACAAACTCAGAGGCGTGCAAGGCTTAAAAAAACCGCCGTCTACATCGGAACTTGTCGATTGGCTCACCTTATTGGTAGCTGATGACATGGCTCAAGAAGAGCTGGAAGAAAACTTACGGGGCGAGAAATCCATTCCGCCACTATATGGTGCACTGCTAAAAAATGAGGCGGACATCACTTTACTACAACGCTTTGCCAATTTGATGCGGAGGTAATTTGTTTACCAAACTTTTTTACACCCTACGCACTTATGGCGTTCCTGTCAGCACTCGGGAACTACTTGATTTGCACGCCTTGCTCGATGCGGGCTTGATTAACCCTGCTACTTACACACGGGAAGACTTTTATCGCCTCATCAAACTGTGCATGGTCAAAGACGAACGTCATTTTGATAAATTCGACCGAGCGATGGCGGATTTTTTTGATGGCGTGGACAGTGCCGACATCGATGAGTTGATGGACAAGCTCACCGCCATACCCAAAGAGTGGCTTGATCCTGAGCTTGACCCGAAAAATTTAAGCGAAGAAGAACGCCGTTTGCTGGATCGTTATGGTTCGCTTGATGAACTCATGAAGGCATTAGAAGAACGCCTCAAGGAACAAAAAGAACGGCACGAAGGCGGAAGCAAATGGGTCGGCACGGGAGGCACATCACCGTTTGGGGCGTATGGCGACCATCCTGAGGGCGTACGGGTTGGCGGAGAATCCCGCAAAAGAAGTGCCGTTAAGGGGGGGGAGCAACGCAAATGCCGTAACCTCGACGATGATAATTTACTTGGTACTCGCCAGTTACAACTTGCTCTACGCAACTTGCGACAGTTTGCCCGCACGGGGAGCGATGAAGAACTCGACATCGACGACACCATCAAACGCACGGCTCAAAAAGGACTGCTTGACATTCAAATGCGACCTGAGCGTCGCAATCGGGTTAAAGTGCTGATGTTGTTTGACATCGGCGGTAGCATGGACGTTCACGTCGATGCGATGGAAAAACTCTTTTCTGCCTGCAAAAATGAGTTTAAAACGCTTGAGTTTTATTATTTCCACAATTGCCTATATGATTTTGTGTGGAAGAATAATTTGCGTCGGCATTCTGAGCGTACGCCTACCCTGGATTTGCTTGCTAAATACGGGCGAGAATATCGGGTGATTTTTGTGGGTGATGCGTCAATGGCACCTTATGAACTTTTGTCGGTTGCAGGCAGTGTTGAGTATCGAAATGACGAGGCGGGCATTACTTGGCTCAAGCGGGTGCGAGACCATTTTGACAAAGTCGCTTGGCTAAACCCCGAGGACGAAACCTATTGGTCATTTACGCACACCACCGAGGAAATCGAAAAAGTGTTCGATGGGCACATGTATCCCATGACCTTGCACGGCATTGAAGAGATGACCAGTTATTTGGCGAGATAGATAAGCCAGTTCTCGATTAAACGCTACTTTGTCTATCAAGCCAACCCTATCGGTGCTATGCTACTTACTTATCTCAAGCTCTAATCACAGTTATTTCATCATGTTGTTTATGTCATCAATTAACCATTCAAATTCTAAAAAACCCGCTCATTTTTCCGCTATCCTACTGGTTGGTATTATGGCTTCCAGCATTGGCTTTATGAGCGGTTGCTCACAGCCAGAGCAAAGCGAAACTGTGGATACGGCATCCGAAGCTACAGCAGACTTATCAGCAAAAACTAAAATAGTGGAAGATGATGCCAATGACATACCCAGTAACCATGCAAACAATACGTCGTCATTTGAGAGCGACGATATTGAACAAGCTGAATCAAATGATATTGATAATGTTGAGCAGATGACCTATGACAATGCAGATATATTTGATCTAAAGGTTGGAACTTGTTTTGACAATGAAGGCGAAGCGAATGAGGAGGCGGTTATTACCATCCCGATCAGAAACTGTAATCAGCCCCATGATAATGAAGTGTTTTATGTGTTTAAATTGCCCGATGCCCCATCGTATCAGGCGAGTGAAGACAGCATCAACGCTGAGTTAGACAAATGTGCCGATGCTTTTAATGATTATGTGGGCGTGGATTACCAAGAATCGCCATACGAGCTATCAGAATTTACGCCCACGCCCGAGAGTTGGGCGGATGGCGATCGTGAAATCGTCTGTTTTTTATATGACCCCTCTGGCGATAAAATCTCAGAATCCGTCAAGGGCAGTGGATTCGTCGCTCTTTGAGTGAGCCCCTTACCTAGTTTCATTTCCACCCATTGTTTTCAAGCCTTTAAATAGTTCCCCTTGCTTCATTTGAGCGAATGAATGGGTATCGGTTTTTTGATTGTTCGCAATGCAATAAACGCTAGGTTTGCACCCGCTCCCATGCCTTACTCAGGCGTTTTTGCGACACAGGTTGTCGTGTCTTCATCGGCTGGGCAAAGAGTTGAATGCGAAACTCTTCCACAAGCCAGCGATATTCACTAATCGCATCATCGTCCGCTCGTCCAGCCAGTCGCTCCATGTGCGTGTCGAGTTCATACACGGCATCCAAATCGCCGTCTAAATTGTGCTCCAGCCGTTCGATGCGGATCTCCAACGCTTCTAAATAGCGGGTGTATTGTTGCCAATGCTCATAATCCATGCGATAGACAAAGTCGGCTAAATGCAAGTCATCAAGCTGATCTTCAATGTCTTCAATCGACTCACCAAACACGTCACGATCCAGCATAAGTAGCGACTGACGAATGCGTTGCCAACGTACATACACTTCTTTTAACTGTACTAGCACGGTTTGTCCCGTCAGTAGAAACTCAGCCACCACCGCTTGCTCGGACTGCTCATATTCTGCTTGAGTCAATGGCAATTCAGCAAGTAAGTTTTCAGAGGTATCGTCCAGCTTCATATCGGGCAAGATGTCGTCGTGATTAAACCGAGGTGCGTGCTCACTGAGCGCCGCATCCAGTGTGGCGTCAGTCACGATGGCTTTAAGTTTATCGAGTTGTCCGAGTGGAGCAAACGCCAGCTTAAAGGTTTTGTCGATTTGGCTGGTCAACTGCTTTTGCTTCGCTCCGAGCTGATTTTTGCTGAGCGTGAGTACGCCTTTACGATGAGCTAGCAAACTGGCTTTAATATCCGTAAACTGGCGAATGCTGACTGCCTCCCCTGCCTCATCAGGCACAAGAGCAGAAAATTCACTCATCACCACGCCCGCCCGATGGCGTTTTTTTGCAAAATGAAAGTGCTCAGGGAAAGTGCTGTGAATGCCCTCGCCTGCCTCGCCCCGTTCCGCTCCTTTTTTTGTGTTCAACGCTTGACTGGTTTTATCTGCATGGCGAGCCTGCAAGGTTGCCACGTCTCGACCTTTTTCAATCAAGCGGTTTTTATCATCCACCACCACAATTTGCGGTTGTAGATACCGCTCGACTTTGCTCGGGTCAAAGTCCGTAGGCTGAACCCCCACCACGCCTCGCCGAGTTAAAGCTTGGCACAACTGCTTGAGCAAGCCTTGTTGATGGTTGCGTTCGAGTTCGGCATAAATGTCATCAGCAGTGTCGGGAATCGGCACAATTTGCCGACGGTATTGCTTCGGCAAGGTTTTGAGCAATTGCAACGCCAGTTCATACCGCCAACCTGCCACGCCCAACAACAGCTCGAACC
>JAAXIL010000150.1 GCA_012270355.1 Psychrobacter sp. | reverse complement strand
CCTGCGTGTTCGTATCAGACTCAGAAGTGGATTGGCTGTTCACGTCTTCGATAGCTTCATCTGATAAATTGTTTGATGCAGTGTCATTAACATTGGCATCAGCATTGGGCGTGAATGACTGGACGGAATCTTGAGCGGACATGGCATACTGTCTTTTAAAATTGAGGGCAAATTATAGCAAAGTTGTGGTTTGGCGTTTAGGGTGTAGAATAGAGAAATCCGTTTTCAATTTGCCCATTTAAAATCCGAATCTTACAAATCCCGCTTTTATAAAGAAACAATCTGAAAAGTCACAATATAAAAAGAACCCGCCTATGAAAATCATGCAATCCAAGTTTTATGAACCACGCAAACTCATCGGACTGCGTGGCGAGTCGCCCCATGTGCTGACCGAGTTTGATGATGCCAGCTTTTACCGCAGTAAATACGCCCCCTTTGAGGCGTTGCTCGATGACATTTTATCACCCATTCCTGTGGGCAATGCCAGCCTTGTGCTCGCCAAAACCCAGCTTGGCGACTTTGAGCGATGCACCGATTTTGTGACCGTCAAATACGACAAAGAAGAAAACAGCGTGATGGAAAAAGAATTGTGCTTTTATCACGAGGCTTTGGAAATTTTCTTTTTATCCAATAAATAACAAGAACACCCACTCGCCCAACTGATTTTGGACAGCGACAAACTCACCAGCAACCGCATCACCGACCCCAATCTATTGCAAATCACCCGAATTTTTTATGACCCGACCAACCCCAAAGCGTTGGACAATGTGCAAACGTTTTTCGATACCTATGTGCAAAAGTACGAATCGAATGATGCTACCGTGTCCATTTTACTCAAAGAGCCATACGGTTTAACGTTTAAGTCGCATAGCGTTACGCCCTACCCGATTGACCTAAACCTCATGTATAACGACGACTTTTTGCCTGTGCATCAGCACATTAAGCAGGCATTGACCGAGGACAAAAAGGGCGTGGTGCTACTGCATGGCATTCCAGGTTCGGGCAAAACCAACTACATTAAGTGGCTCACCAGCCAAATCCCCAGCAAACAGTTTATTTTTGTGCCAACGCACATGATTAGCTCTCTGACCAGCCCTGATTTTATTAGCTTGCTCGTTGACAATAAAAATTCGGTGTTGGTGCTCGAAGACTGCGAAAACTACATTGCCGAACGCACGGCGGACAATCGCAATAGTGACATGGTGACGACAATTTTGAACATTGCCGACGGGATTTTATCCGACATTTTGGAATGCCAGTTTATCTGCACCTTTAACTCGGACATTTCCAAAATCGACGATGCGTTATTGCGTAAAGGACGCTTGATTGCCGAATACAAATTCAAAGAATTGGAAGTGGATAAAGCCTGTGCCTACCTTAAGCATCAGCAGGCGCTAAAGCTAGAAGCCAAAGAAGACAGTGACAAGGCGGACGCATCGAAAGAATTACCCCACATTGATGCCCCAATTTCGCTGGCAGAACTCACCAATTTAGAGGCTGACCACTTTAAGGAAGACAAAACAGAGAAAAAGATTGGTTTTGTTTGATTGAGTGTTAAAAGCAGTGAGCAAATACCCTTTTTTTATTATTTAAGCGTTACTATTTAGGATAATGCTATGTGCACGACCATCGGTTTTAACTATCAATCTGGCATGGTGTTTGGGCAACCGCCTAGCTGGGCTAATTAAGCGTTATGAGTTTAAAAGCAATTTTTGCCAATGGCATTGTCCGCCAAACATGGCGATGGCGGTGCGTTTACTGCTTGTGTGATAAGCGAACACAGCAAAACGCAAGCGTGGCTGATTGAGCAGTTTTTGCCCGTGAAGATTGAGTTTAATGAGTTGGATGAGCACTGCACAAAGATCGTTTGCGTTTGCTAAAATGCATTTTTTATCGACAAAACAACTTATGACATCTCAATCTAAAACAAATAACGACTTTAGCAGTCGCACCAAACAAGACTTTAGTCACGATAACGCCATCGTCTTACTCTCAGGCGGGTTAGATTCGGTCACTTGTCTGTATTGGGCAAAGGCATATTTTGCCAGCGTCACGGCGGTCAGCTTCAATTATGGTCAACGGCATCACAGTGAGTTACAGTCTGCCAAAACCATTGCCACACAAGCAGGCGTGTTGCATCGCATCATCGACATTGACATTGCCCAGCTTGGTGGGTCATCGCTTACTGACCACGATATGCCAGTGCCCGATGCCCAAACGTCGTCTTTCAACGCAATCTCTGCTGATAATGAGCGTAGTGCCACTAGCCCTGCTTTTGAAAGCGACATTCCCAATACATACGTGCCCGCCCGCAATACCATCTTTTTATCGTATGCCTTAGCAGTGGCGGAAGTAACTAAGGTAAACCACATTGTCATTGGGGTCAGCTCAGTGGATTATTCGGGCTATCCCGACTGTCGTCCCGAGTTTATCGAGGCATTCGAAAAAATGGCGAACCTAGCGACCAAAGCAGGCACATCAGGGCAAAGGTTGCATATCCAAACGCCACTGCAAACCCTATCCAAAGCCGAAACCATCCAGCTTGGCTCATCTTTAGGGGTGGATTACTCACAAACTGTGTCTTGCTATCGGGCGGATAGCAACGGGCGAGCGTGCGGAACGTGCGACAGTTGCACCCTACGCAAGCAAGGGTTTCGGGAAGCGGGCGTGCCCGACCCCACCCGTTACATTGCCTAGCGTAAGATTTGTTTGCAAAATCGCCATAATTTGCCCTTTCCATTTCCTCTAAGGCTTGTTAGGGTGTGGCGTAATCATTCTAAACTCTTAATTACATTTCAATTTATCAATTTATTGGAACCTTATGTCGTTATTTAAATCTTTCTCTCTCGGCTCAACCGTACTACTTGCTGTTGCCATGTTGTCACCTGCCCACGCCCTCGATATCAAGCAAGAACAAATTAACGCTTGCGTCAAAGGGGCAACGACCTACAAAGTTGCCGACCGAGCCACCGCCAACAAACTATGCACTTGCACCATCAACGTGCGAAGCAACATGACCATCGGGCAAATGTGGGAAATCGAAAGCTACGCCCAAAGTGGCAAAGACCCCTCTACCCTGCCCTATGCCAAACGGATGCAAAGCGAGCTACAGCAATGTGCTGACGGCTTAACGCTCAATCCACCGCAAAAACCGCAATAGAAAGCAAACATTAACGTAAATAGGCTGGCAAATGTCAGCCTTTTTTTATACGATAAATTTTTGACATTAAAACCCTCATTGCAAAGGACATAAGCATGGCAAAGCCAACCGATGAACAAATCAAGCTACCCGATTTTACCGTGCCGATGGTGCGTAACCTTAATGGTAATGTGATTGAAGGCGATCTTAGCCTACAAGAGCTCGTGCAAAACGGACATAAAGGCTTGATTTTATATTTCTACCCTCGTGATAACACGCCTGGGTGCACCACCCAAGCCACAGATTTTACGGCTCATTTAAACGAGTTTGATAACCTTGGCTATGACATTATTGGTGTGTCTCGGGACAGCATTGAGTCGCACAAAAAATTTATCGACAATCATGATTTGCAAATTACGTTAATCAGTGATGAAGATGAAAAGTTGTGTCACTATTTCGACGTGATTCGTGAGAAAAATATGTATGGCAAAAAGACGCTGGGACTGGTGCGGTCGGCGTTTGTGTTTGATAAAGACGGCAAATTGACGCATGCTCAGCGTAATTTACGAGCCAAAGGCTATGCCGACAGACTATTAGAATCATTGCCACACGCCTTACCGATAGCGAGCATTTTACCTCACCGTTATAACTTTATTATTTCATCATCTGAGTACCGTATGAGCCAATCTGATTCAGCAAATTCATCCCCGCAAAATGTGCAAAACACCCGTAATGTTCAAGTCGCCATCATCGGTGCAGGCACGGCAGGGCAAAATGCCTTTCACCAAGTCAATCGTCAAACTGATGACGTGGTGATTATCAACTCAGGGTTTTGGACAACCACTTGTGCGACAGTCGGCTGTATGCCAAGCAAATTACTGATTGCGTCGGCTGAACGGGCTTATCACGCCAAGCATTCTGCTGAATTTGGTGTAGAGGCGGAAGTCAAAATCGACGGCAAGCAAGTGATGAAGCGAGTGCAGAGCGAGCGTGACCGTTTTGCAGGCTTTGTACGGGACAATGTGGACAGTTGGGGCGACGACAAAAAAATTGATGGTAAAGCGTCCATCAATAAAGACGGAATCATTGAAGTCACAAATGAAAACGGTCAAATAATTCAACTTATTCAAGCCGAAAAAATCATCATCGCCACAGGCACCACGCCGTTTATTCCTGAAGGTTGGGCAGATGATTTGGGCGACGCTATGCTCACGTCCGACACCATTTTTGAATTGCCCGATTTGCCAAAGTCATTGGCGGTCATCGGGGCAGGTGCCATTGGGCTAGAGCTGGCTCAAGCCATGCACCGTTTGGGCGTGGACGTCACTTTATTTAATCGAGTGCAAAAAGTGGGCGGAATTAAAGACGATAAGGTCAATCAAAAAGCTATTGACTGCTTGGGTGCAGAACTGACGCTCAAACTCGACAGTGACATTGACAGTGTGGGAAATAAAGACGGACAGGCGGTGATTCATTACACCGACAGTGAGGGTAATGAGCAAACGTGGCAAGGCGAAAAAGTGCTGTTGGCGGTGGGCAGACGAGCGTATTTAAAAGACTTAGGCGTCGAGCATTTGGGTGTGACGCTAGACGACAAAGGCAAACCCAAAGACCTCGACGAGTTGACGGCACAAGTGGCGGACTTTCCCGTGTACGTCATCGGCGATGCCAATGGGCGGATGCCATTGTTGCACGTTGCCAGCAATGAAGGGTTTCGCTCAGGGCGAGCCGTAATGGATGAACAAAGGGAGGATAAAGAAGACTTTATCCGTCCGCCCACCACGCCCATGTCAGTGGTATTTTGTGAACCGCAAATAGCCAGCGTGGGCAGATCGCTCTCTCAGTTAGATGACGACGGCGAAGATTATGTCATCGGCGAAGTCAAGTTTGATAATCAAGGTCGCTCTCGGGTGATGGGCGTCAATTGTGGCTTGCTTCGCATCTATGCTTGCAAACGCAGAGACATCATCCTTGGGGCGAATATGGTTGCCCCCGATGCCGAATACATCGCCCACATTCTTGCCAGTGCCATCACAGGCAACATGACCGTCACCGAAATGCTTGCCTCGCCATTTTATCATCCCACCATTTTAGAAGGGCTACGCACCGCCCTAAGAGACGTGCAAGAAAAAATGAACATCGATTATCAAAAAGATTGTGTCAATGACAAGTGATGCCAACAGCGTGACCAGTTTCTTTCAACAAATCTTGCATGATTTGTATGCCAGTTTATATCTGGCGATTGGCGGTTCGCTGGAGGAAGAAACCCGAGATTGGTCGTCTCGTGCGGTGGATCTTGCCAGCACGGGCATAAAAATTTTGATTTTGCTGGTGGTGCTGGGTGGGCTGTATTGGTTGGCGATATATGTCATCGAAAAAAATCAAGCTCGTCTGCGTCTAAATGACAAACGCTTAGGCATTGTCCGCTCAGTGCTACGCTATTTTTGGTTGGTTGCCAGCATTTTAGCGGTGATGAGCCAAATCAGCATCCAGCCAGCCACCATTAAAGCCACTGCCAAAGCCAGTATTTGGGCAGGCATTTACTTTGTAGCATGGGTGTCGTCTGGACACATCATCAATCGAGTGCTCAATCATTATGGGCTAAATGCCTCGATTGAACAGCTTTTAAAAAACGTGCTGTCTGTGCTGATTGTGGTGTTGGGTTTGGCAAGCGTCCTGGCACAGTTTGGATTCGATATTGTGTCGCTGGTGGCAGGTTTGGGGATTGTCGGTTTGGCGGTTGGCTTTGCCGCACAGTCCACGCTTGCCAACTTTATTGCGGGCATCACCATTTTGCTTGAACAGTCGTTTCAGGTTGGCGATTGGGTGCAAATCGGTGATAAAGAGGGGCGGGTTGTGCTTATCTCACTGCGTACCACTCATATTTTAACCCGAGATAATGTGACAGTCATCATTCCCAACTCAACGGTTGCCTCTTCAGAGGTTATCAACCTAACCTCGAAAAATTTTGTGCGGTTTGACCTCAATATCCGCATTGCCTTAGAGGCTGAGATTGAAGAGGCTCGGCAGATTGTCTTAGACATTTTAACAGAGACGGATAACATTTTAGATCGTCCTGAACCTTCCATTACGGTGAGAGAAATTAGTGATTTTGGCGTGATTCTCATCGTGCGGTTTTGGGTTAAGCCAAGCTCGGTGGCTCGCATTCCTGCTATCAAAGAAAACATGCACGAACGCATAAAAATTGCACTGCAAAATGCGGACATTGCCATTCCCTATCCACACATGCGAATATTGATGCCGAAGGAAGTGGATAATGGCGTGGATACCAAACCCTTTGAGGTGACGGACGTTAAAAAAAGCAGTCGTAATAAATAAGACTACTTTTAGTTTACACTCGTTCACAACTGCTCACAGCTTTTCACAAATTCTTAATTGCAAAAATTAGGGATATGCCTAATACTCATTAACACCCTTAATTCAAAAATAGGAAATGACTATGTCAAACTCTACTGATGATACCACCAAAATGTCTCCAAAAGATATCAATCAAGATCATCTTGCCAAAGAAGATCAACAACGCACTGATGATTCAGCACTCGATATGATGAAAGGGATGCATGATCACGAAGACCACAACGAAGCTGAAGACAGTGATGACGATATGTAATTTTCGTCATCCAAAAAAAAACCCGCTCATGATTTAGCGGGTTTTTTTAGGCTGTTTTTTACGAGTGGTTATTTACTTGAGTCTTTAGATAGGGTCAATAACTCCGTACTCATGCCCACCGCATGGAAGCCTGCATCCACCATAACAACTTCGCCCGTGATGCCCGATGCCCAATCGGACAGTAAAAAAACGGCGGTATTTGCGACTTCCATTTGGGTCACGTTGCGTTTTAGGGGCGTGATGTGCTCATTCAATGTCAACATATCTCGCATGGATTTGATGCCACTTGATGCCAGTGTACGGATGGCTCCTGCCGATATGGCATTGACCCGAATGCCTTCACTGCCTAGCGACGTTGCCAAATACCGTACGCCTGCTTCAAGGCTGGCTTTTGCCATGCCCATCACATTGTAGTTTGGCATGGCAACCTGACTACCCAAATAGGTGAGCGTTAAAATTGACCCTTGCCGTTTGGCAAGCATTGAGCGAGAGGCTTTGGCAAGTGCCACCAGACTATAACTAGAAATGTCATGAGCGATTTGACTGCCCTCACGTGTGGTGACGTCGGTGAAGTCGCCATTTAATTCATCTGCGGGGGCAAAGCCGATGGCATGGATGACCCCATCATAACCGTCATCAACACCCCTACCCCAATGCTCATTGACTTGAGCAAAACACGCTTCTATCGACGCATCCGAAGCCACATCACACTCTAAAATAAGTTCTGCACCAAAGACTTCACCCGCCTTTTCGACCCGTTTTTTGAGCTTATCATTGGCGTAAGTCAAAATCAGCGATGCCCCTTCTCGATGCAATGCTTCGGCAATCGCCCACGCAATGGATAATTGACTGGCAATGCCCGTGACCACAAATCGTTTGCCCTGTAACAACATGGTTTATTCCTACCGTCAGCGTTCTATAACTCTCATCATAAAAGCAAAGCCACGAGTTACCAAATGGTTTCTCCAAACTTTTGCAACTTAACCTGATTGCACTTTATAAAAAACGCCTTTACAAATGGCGGTGAGCAGGTAAGCTATGGGGTTTATTTTTAAAGCCAGTAGATTGCCCATATGTTCAACCGCAAACCACCTTTTGTTTCGTCCCCTCAATCGAACGATGCTCAAACTGCCGATTTATACGCTCGGCTGATTGAATCTACGGGTGAGGATTTGACTCGTGCAGGGCTGGTCGATACGCCTGAGCGGGCGTCTAAAGCCTTTAGCTTTGTAACTCAAGGGTATAAACAAACGCTTGAGGAAGTGACCAATGGGGCGATATTCCCCACTGATAATGACGAGATGGTGATAGTGAGTAGCATCGAGTTTTATTCATTGTGTGAGCATCACGTTTTGCCATTTTATGGCGTGGCTCATGTGGGCTATTTACCCGATGGTAAGGTGTTGGGTTTATCTAAAGTTGCACGCATTGTCGATATGTACGCCCGTCGATTGCAAATTCAAGAAAGCCTCACGCATCAAATTGCTGAGGCGATTGACACCGTGACAGGATGCCGAGGCGTGGGCGTGGTGATGGAAGCTTCGCATATGTGCATGATGATGCGGGGCGTCAGCAAACAGCAATCCTCAACCAGAACCAGTGCTTACTTGGGTAACTTCAAAACCGATGCGAACATTCGGCAGGAATTTTTGGCAGGATTGC
>JAAXIL010000051.1:4732-8438 GCA_012270355.1 Psychrobacter sp. | reverse complement strand
AGTTACTGAAATTCGGCGTGACCGCATGCGGTGGATTGCTCATCCTATCAAACCTAGCGTACCCGTCGGCAACTTGTATTTGCAATGCGTTGAAGAGTTAGGGCAAGTGCTCAACCGTCTGTTTTTTTGTGGCATTAAACGATGCGAAGCTCATTATGCGTGTTATCCTAAGGGTTTTGGCTATGATTGGCATACCGACAATCCCCAAGGTCGAGATGAGCGGGTGATGTCGGCAGTTTATTACCTCAATGACGACTGGACAGCCCAAGATGGCGGGGCGTTGGAACTCATCGACAATCAAGGCAGGTCACAAACGGTCTTGCCCAAAGCCAATCGGCTCGTGCTATTTGATAGCAACTTGCGTCATCGGGTGCAAATCGCTTATCGTGAGCGGTATTCGATTGCAACGTGGTTGAGGCGAGATGATGCTCACTTTGTGATCTAACCTGCTTCTTTACTTTTTTCCTGGTTACACATTGAGCAATTTCTCACTTTTTATGTCCTACGAACAAGCGCCACGCGAGTTAAGGATATCACTACTGAAGCGTCCTTCCGTCACGCCTGATGATGCGGGATGTCAAGACGTATTGATTGAGCGATTGGAAAAACTGGGGTTTGCATGTGAAACCCTACTATTTGGCGATGCAAACGCCATTGGTACTGAAGCACAGGTCAAAAATCTGTGGGCAAAATGGGGCAAAGGCTCGCCTGTATTGTGTTTTGCGGGGCATACGGACGTGGTGCCGACAGGCGATGCGAAAAACTGGACATACCCGCCGTTTGAACCGACGGTTGCCGATGGTTATTTGTGGGGGCGAGTTTCTGCGGATATGAAAACGGCCATCGCAGCGTTTGTGGGGGAGGTGGAAAATTTTATTGCCAAACATCCTGAAGCTGAGCAAAACGGGTCGATCGCGTTGCTCATTACGTCCGATGAAGAAGGTCCATCCAAATATGGTACGGTGAAAGTGGTCGAGACTTTACAAGCTCGGGGCGAGACGATTGATTATTGTTTGGTCGGTGAACCGTCTAGCACGGACAAGCTGGGTGATGTGATTAAAAACGGGCGACGTGGTTCGCTTGGTGCCATTTTGAAGGTGACGGGCAAGCAAGGACATGTGGCATATCCGCATTTGGCGGTAAACCCCATTCATGCAGTCATGGGAGCGTTGGCGGAATTATCGGCAACCGAATGGGACAATGGTAATGACCATTTTCCCGCCACGACCATGCAAATCTCTAATATCAATGGCGGAACGGGGGCAAATAATGTCATTCCTGAGACGGTAGAGGTGGTGTTTAATTTCCGTTTTTCTACCGAAACGACGGAAGCCGAACTAAAGGCAAAAACGCATGCGATTTTTGATAAGCACTTTAGGAATAACAAAGCGGATTATGCCATTGATTGGAAATTGTCGGGCAATCCCTTTTTGACGACTGAAGGCAAATTGGTTGAAGCGTGTCAATCCGCCATTAAAGCCGTGACAGGGGCAGAGACCGAGCTTTCGACCTCTGGGGGCACGTCGGACGGGCGGTTTATTGCCCCGATGGGATCGCAAGTGGTAGAACTCGGTGTGCGTAATGCGACGATACATCAGGTCGATGAAAAGGTAGAAGTCGACGATTTGGGCAAGTTGGCTCAGATTTATGAGGGGGTGATTGAGGGGATTTTAATTGGCTAAGAATAAAGACTGATAAGCCCCAACCATCCCATAAATATGATGATGAGTATGCCAATCAGCATGATGCCAAAATAATATGAGCCACGTCTTAAATTACCTTCATATTCGACAATGGCTTCTTGTGGATTTTGGGGGGTTAACCGAATTAAGATGGTGTCACCTAATCTCAAACGATTCCACCAAACGTCTAGCTCATCATAACGTCCAACTAAGTCATTAAATTGTGGACGGTCAACAAGCATTTCATGCTTTGAAAATGCATAACGGTTAGCCCTGTAAGTTTGATTGGAGTACTCATAACAATAGCTCAGCTTTGGATAAACAAAATGCCCAGACCCCTGCCATGCTTCAAAATGAAGTTGAATGCTAATTCCGACAACCGTTGCCTCAATAGCTTGCCAGTGCTCTCTCGCTTGTTGATACAGATGCCATTTTTTATAGCCGAAATAAACAATGGATAAACCTAACGCAATACCAATAGATAGAGACAGAAACGATAAGAAATTATTCATTCCATACGCTCATCAATCCAACCCTTTCGCCTCTACTCGCTTAACCAAAGCCGAATACAAGCTCGGAGTTAAATCAGGAATGTTTGCCAGCATCCATTTAATATAGCTTAATGGTACGTCGTCAATTTTTTTGCCTTTGTGTTTGCCAAACGGCATTCGTTTGGTCGGAATGGCAGAATTTACCCGTTCATGAATAGTTTTAAAATCCGTATGCTCCACTTCCAACCGCTCACAACAAGCTAAATACAGCATATGGCACATGCGAACATCGCCCAACGCATCGTGGGCTTTGGCGGTCATTGCTTTGGCGTCGTCCACGCCAATCAACTGCTCAATACAACGAGATTGTCCATATCTGTCCCATTCAGGAAACGCCAGCCTTGCCAGTCGAACCGTACAAATCAGCTTTACGCTCGGTTTACCAATCACCCGCCAGTCAAAACGGACGTTATGTCCGATTAAATATTTACTTAGGCTAAATTTTGACAAATCAAAGCGTTCACAGTCGACAACATCGCTGTCTGTAATGCCATGTACTCGGGTCACTACGGGTGAGATGGGTCTGCCACTGTTAAAGTATTGCATCCATTCATGCCCCGTTGCCACGTCAATGGTTGCCACTTGAATTGGGCGGGGGTCATTACCTTGGTCGGTTTCGGTATCGATGATGAGTGCGGTGTCTGTCATGATGGATTGTCTGTTTGGGCAAAAGATAAGAATGTCAAAATCAGCAATGTCATGGTTGCGTCATAGATAAGTTTAATTTAAGGTAGAGACGATATTTTAGCACGCTCGTTAATGAGCCCTTCGATATGTCTAGTATGTCTGATATTTCCCATCCTGCTTTTTCACCCGCAAATCCTTCACTTCCTCTTCAATCTTGGCAACATTTTAAGCGTCCCTTTGTGCGGGATTTAGCTTTTTCGCTCGCCTGCCCCAATGCGTTAAACCATTGGCTAGACTTAAATCCGCTTATTCCTACCCCTGACGTGACCATGCATTCAGCTCAGTTTTGGCAAGCTCAATTTGAAGCGTATGCCAATCGCTTGCATGAGTTAGACAATACGCGTGCCTATCAGGATTTAACCCGTTATTTGATGAATCGTCCAAGCCCGTATCGGCTGGGGTTTCATTTTGAAGGTTTGATACATTTTTGGCTTGAGGACGGGTTTGCGTTAGGTTTGCATCCGTTTGAGGTCATCGCTCATAATGTACAGTTGTATCGAGATAAAAAAACGGTTGGCGAGTTGGATTTTATTATCCGCAACCACGACACTGGCGAGGTCGAACACTGGGAGTTGTCTATTAAGTTTTACCTTGGTTCTACCCCATTTGAACCCACAAATTGGGTGGGTATAAACGCCAAAGATACCTTGCATCGTAAACTGATCCACATGCAAACCAAACAGTTTAAAACGGTTTGGGTAGACATGGATTTTTACGACAAGGGCCAAATTGACAAACGCTATGCGGGTTTAACGGGGCGTTTCTGTGTACCGGTGAAAGAAGAAA
>JAAXIL010000051.1:0-4722 GCA_012270355.1 Psychrobacter sp. | reverse complement strand
AAGCAACATTAACCGCACCTACTTTGCCTAACTGGTTGGAGAACGACTTTTCAATACATCATTGGTTGGACTTAACAGGAAAAACAAGCGATGAGTTACAACACATCATTCAAGATGCTCAAATTCGCCATGCTCATTATGTGGAATGGTTTACCCGTCGTCCATTTTACGATGCAGATGCAATCTCAGTTGACGAGTTGGCAATACAAATTCCACTAAATGAATTAAATACAGGGCTATATTTCATAGATGACAACCCTGTTGTTTTGGTCAATCGTCACTGATTTGAAGCGTTGATTTAACACTGAGGTTGGTTAAAACTGGCGATATTTCTAAACTAAGCAACTACCGCACTTGCCAGACCGCAACTTGTCCATCATTAGTTTGCGTGGTGAGATAGGTAGTGTTGCCGATGGTTTGTGTGTCAAGTGTTTGCACCGCTCCCTTACTTTGTACTCGGCTCACCACTTCGCCCGTTTGAGCATTCAAAAAATGTACCACGCCCTCATAATCGCCGATAGCAATCGTATTGCCGACGGTCACGGGGTTGCTCAGCTGGCGATATTTTAACCCTTCACTTTTCCAAAGCGTTGCACCCGTATTGCGGTCTAAGGCACGCACCTCGCCGTCTAGCGTGGTAACGACCACTGCCCCATCAGCCACCGCCAATGCACTGCGACTGGCAAGATCGTCAATAAATAAAATTTGCCGTGAGGCTAAATCTACACCTACTAATTGACCGCTATAGCTGACTGCAAACAGTTGACCATTATCCACGGTTGGTGTGGCATCCACATCGGTCATGCGTTCAACTTCGCTCGCCCCACTTGGAATACCAACTCGACGTGACCATGCTGGTACGCCCGTTGCAATGTCAATGGCATGCAGTCTGCCGTCACTACTGGCAATTAAAGCAGTTTTATCGTCCAATAATGTGGGCATGGCACTGCCCCGCACACTGATGGGGGGCGTTTGCGTGGCAAATTGCCAAACGACATCCCCAGTTTGCTCAGACAAACCATGCACCACGCCGTCGTTGCTCATCACGATTACACGGTTGGCATGAATTAAAGCGGGGGCAAGTACGGTTCCTTTTAAAGTGGTTTGCCAACGCATCGCTCCTGTTGCCGTATTGAGGGCAATCATTTTTGCCGACTTAGTGCTAATAATCGCTGTATTACCATCTTCGCTAATGCTCACACCCGATAAAATCGATTCATTTAGGTCAATCTGCCAAGCGCCCTTGCCAGCTAACGACTGAGCCGACACCTTACCATCGGGCGAAGCCGTCACCGCAAGCGTCATTGTGCCATTCGCTGTTTGTACACCTGGCACGAGTCCCACTTGCAAGCGACCTGTGTCATTTTTATCTTTTGCAGACACGGACGATGTCATCACAGGCGAAACCACTGCCACGTTTTGGGACAGTTTCACCAGCTTAGTCGGCTCATTGACTTCGGGTTTGATGCCACGGTTACAGGCAGATAAACCCGAACCAAGTAACAGTATCATGCCAACCGTTATGGCAAATTTAGGGGGAACCCTTGTATTTATATGTAAAGCTTTTTTTTGCAAAGTCTGTTTCTTAGGTGACATGATTTGTTTCTCGGTAGGTCTTATTTCTACGAATGCTTGGATAGCACTCATTCTTAGTCTCGTAGTCTATTTTATTCAGCATCAACGGGGTCAGTTTCCACTGGGTCTGCGGAATTGGTTTCAGTAGTTTCCGTATCCGTATTATCGTTAATAATACCATCATTCTCAGCATCGTCATCTAGTGAAGGGTTGACTTGTGCTTCGGGCATACTTACCACAGGATCATCGGCTTTAATAGGCTCGGGGTTAATGCCTAATCCCTCAAGCTTAAGTTTCAAAATGCCTCGCTCCTCACCCCGCTCGGAAAGCAAGTTCCACGCATTTTCATACGATCGTATGGCTTCATCAGTTTTGCTTTGAGCCATATAAATATCACCAAGTAGCTCTTGCTGACTGCCTTCAAATGAGGCGGGCATCTCTGCTGATGCCACCGAATACGCCTCATCGGTCTGCTCCCTTGCCAAAAGCACCGTTGCATAACGCAGGCGAGCAATGGTATTAAGCCCCGCATCTTCTAAATTCATCTCACTGGCAGTTTTCAAAGCAAGGCTTGCGGTTTCTAAATCGTCACTATCAGTGGCAAGCCGTGCTTGTTGCATTAAGGCTTGCCATGCGTATATGGTATCGCCATGTTCACTCACCAATGCTTCTACTTGTTGGTTCAACTCGTCCATTTGCTGTGTGTTATTGGCATCACTATCCTGACTCTCTTGCAAACGTTGGCTAAGGGTTTCAATATTGGCAAACTTTTCTGAGGCTTCCTCGTCCACACCAAGCGTGCGATGCGATTGATAGTACTCCCAACCGAAGTACCCTGCCAACGCCAAAGCAATAACTGCGACGATATAACCTCCGCTTTGCTTTAGCTTGTCCATTGAGGGGTCTGGCGTGGCGTTTGATGAACCGACCATAACTGTCCTAACGTTGTGAAAATGATTGTTAATCTATTGCTGAAAAAACTAAGGATGCAAAACTAAAAATGATAAAGCAAAATAAGTAGAATTATGAAGATTAAAACATTAATTCTTAAAGTTAGACGCATCAAATAACCAGTCTTTAGATTGAGTACTTTGTTCGCCCGTCGTCATATCTTTGATGCTAATTTGCCCGTTTTCTATTTCATCTTGAGCCAAAATGACCGTTAGCCTCGCCCCCGACTTGTCCGCCTTTTTCATCTGCGATTTCATGCTCGTAGCACTTGCCATTTTGACTCGCAAATCAGGGCGAGCTTGACGTAAGGCATGAGCATATTTCAATCCATCGGTAAATACATCAGGATGAGCAACCACAAACACATCACAAGCGGTTTGCTCTGGCAATGGGTTCACCTCATCGATAAGAAGCAATAACCGCTCCAGACCCATTGCAAAACCCACCGCAGGTTCGGATTGCTCAGGCTTACCCTTTAACAATCCCACCAACCCATCATAACGCCCGCCCCCACACACTGTGGCCTGCGAGCCAAGTTTGTCGGTGACCCATTCAAAGACGGTTTTATTATAGTAATCCAAACCCCGCACTAGTTTTTCGTTGATGGTAAACGGAATATTTAAGGCATTGAGATAACTTTTTACCTGCTCAAAATGAGCTTTAGAGTCCTCACCCAAAAACTCGGACAGTTTAGGGGCGTTTGCCAAGACAGTTTGCGTACTGTCAATTTTGCTGTCTAGCACTCGCATGGGGTTGGTCGTCACCCGACGCTGGCTATCTTCATCCAGATCATTAAAGTGTTGATTTAGATAATCAACCAACGCCTTTTTATAGGCTTGTCGCTCGTCTGTCTCGCCCAATGAGTTGAGTTGCAAGGTCACATGCTCGCTGATACCAAGTTTCTGCCACATGGTAGCGGTCATGGCGATTAACTCAGCATCAACATCAGGCAATGCACTGCCAAACGCTTCCACGCCAAGCTGATGAAACTGACGATAGCGTCCTTTTTGCGGACGCTCATAGCGGAACATTGCCCCCATGTACCACAGTTTTGGCGTGTCGCCTCGGGTCAGGTTATGCTCAATCACCGCTCGCACTACCCCAGCTGTGCCCTCAGGTCGTAGTGAAAAACTGGTAGACTCTTCATTATTAATAGCGTTGCTGTCTGCATTATCGGCTTCTTGATTTTTTGAAGCATGAGAAACTGCAAACATTTCTTTTTCGACAATATCAGTCGCTTCACCCACGCCACGGGCAAAAAGTTGCGTTTCTTCAACGAGGGGCAAACGGATTTGCGTGTATCCGTAGCTATCCATAACCTCGGTAAGGATACTTTCCACCTGTCGCCACTTGTTTGATTCATCGGGCAACGTGTCATTAAAGCCTCGAATGGCTTTGATGGCTTGATTGTTTTTGTCTGTCATAAGGTTATTTAATTCTTGTGTTTTATAAATTTTGTTTGATGAGTCGTCTATCTCTATCAAGTCGTTTAAACTAAAGCCGTGCCATCGACCCGCACGATTTCTTTATCTCGGCGAGCCTGTTCATTCGCCACACGCTCTCGCACCATGGTTTCAATACTGTCCACCAATGTTGTCGTGTCGATTAAGTGGCTTTTATCCCCGTTTTTATACACCAGTGAATTGGGTGACGCCCCGACCACACCAATGTCCGCTTCTTTAGCTTCGCCTGGTCCATTGACTTTACAACCAATGACCGACACATCCATTGGCACTCGCACATCTTCCAATCGGACTTCCAGCTCGTTCATAACTTTAATGACATCAAACTCTTGGCGAGAACAGCTTGGGCAAGCAATAAAGTTGATGCCATTGGCTCGAATATTGAGCGACTTTAAAATATCAAAGCCGATTTTGATTTCTTCCTCAGGCGGTGATGCGAGTGAGATTCGCATCGTATCGCCAATACCATCGAGTAATAGCCCGCCTAGAGCAATGGCAGATTTGACCGTACCCGTGCGATAGACACCCGCTTCGGTTACCCCTAAATGTAGCGGATTGTCTATTTGCTGAGATAGCAAGCGATAGGCATCAAGCGTCAAAAAGACGTTACTTGCCTTGACCGATACCTTATATTGGTCCAAAGTTAGCCGTTCAACAACATCAATGTCTCGCATGGCAGATTCCACGCTAGCGTCCCAGGTTCGCGCACAGTCTTTACGTGGTCAGGCTTTTT
>JAAXIL010000134.1:6768-8467 GCA_012270355.1 Psychrobacter sp. | reverse complement strand
GGCTTTTCTTGTGCCGTGTCAGGGATAATAATCCCACCTGCGGTTTTTTGTTCTTCTTCCACACGGCGAACGACAATGCGATCATGTAAAGGACGAATAGCCATGATTCACTCCATAAATTAGTTGATAGATTAAGTTTTTATAAATACCCACAACAAAACGCAAGTTTCAATGTGGGGTTGTCAACATGGTGGGGATTTAGCAAAATGGTTTCAACCAAATTTTGCAAATTTTTGTTAAATGAATGCCAAAACAGGCGAGGCAAAGCTAGAGATGTTAAAATATAAAGAAGTCGATCTACTTATTGAAAACTCTCCATAATAAATGAGGTAATGATGCAAAAACTAACTTGGCAAGACAGTTTGGACATTGGTATTGAGCTGGCGGAAAAGTTTCCTGATACCGATCCGCAGTATGTGCGATTTACTGACTTGCACCGCTGGGTCACCGAACTGGATAATTTTGAAGATGATCCGCAATCATCAAATGAGCGTATTTTGGAAGCCATTCAAATGGCGTGGATTGATGAGGCAGATTAAAGTAAATCTGGTCATCGCAAATGCAAAAACACCATCGCCGTCATCACCGCATCATTAAAGGCATTGTGCGAGCCAAGGTTAGGGATTTCGAGGGTTTCGAGCATGGTATTAAGGTGCAAGCCTTGATGGCTGACCCCTTCGGTTCGGTTCCCTGTATGATGTTGATATAATGTTCGGACGTCAATGACGGGGTTGGGTAGGGGTGTGCCCATATAGGCTTTGACGAGGGGATTAAGAAACGCCAGGTCCAATTGTGGGCAAAACCCAACGATAGGACGATTGCCAATAAAGGGTAGCACTTGCGAGAGCATCGCCTCATAAGATAAGCCATTTGCCACATCATGAGGTCGTAAGCCATGAATGACGATGGTATCCGCTTCAGGCATCTTAGGCGGTCGACATATCAAATACAATCCGCCCCCCGTATCAATCACATTTCCCTTGATTCGCACCACCCCAATCGACAGAAAATGATGCTTTTTGGGATTAAGCCCCGACATTTCGCAGTCCAATGCTACCCATTCCTGCCAACCTTCATCAGGCGGTGCGTCAAATAGGTAAGCCAGCTCAGGGCGAGTGAGCGATTTTTTTTGCCAGTCTGTTATGAGGCGTTTTAACGTGTTTAACATGGCATAAGCTCTTACATCACTTCCAAATGATAACGCCGTTGTAACTCGCCCTTAAAACTTTTCACCACGTTTAGGCAGTCTTTCAGCACGTCACGCTCAAGGGCAGACAGTTGGCTCGGGTCAACTTGACGGGCGAACTTATCGTGTGTGGTTAGGGCAACATTAAGGCGTTGACCCATAAAAAACTCTAAGGTTTCAATGAGTTCATCAGCTCGCTTTCGGTTAATAACCTGATGCTTAACTAAGGTTTTTAAGCGGGCTTTGGTGCTGGTTACGTCATAAACATCTTGCTCGACAGCCAATGCCCGCACCCCATGCACAATCGGGAAAATCCCTGCTTTTTTGAGGTCGATATCTGACTGGCTTTTCCCGATGAATGGGGCGAACTTTTGCCACCATTGATTCACGTCACCGAATTGCAAGGCAGGTTGGGCAAATGAACGAATAAACATGGGGTCGGCAACGGCTAGGGCGGTCGCAAGATGGGGTTTCAGGTCGGGGAATAACGATGTTTCGACACACGCATAAAGG
>JAAXIL010000134.1:0-6758 GCA_012270355.1 Psychrobacter sp. | reverse complement strand
CCAGCGGAAAGACAAATCCAACTATTGGGAAGGCTACTATCATCGGGGGATTAGCCCAAACACCAGTCGCATCCCTGCTGACTGAATTGACTGATTGAGCATCGCCACATGGGGTTGGTCATCATGATATTACCATCGCACAGCGGATAGCCCATGCGGGCGAGCGTTTGATTAAAGCGGTCGGCATAGTTTGCAAGCTCGGCATGCTCAAAACCATCGGACAAAATCAGGGCATTGTCTTGGTCGGTTCGCATGATTTGTTCGCCACGTCCCTCAGACCCCATCACAATGACGCAGGTGTTGTTAAACACGTCAGATGGAACAATCAGTTGCCACAACTTGGTGAATACATGGGCGTTTAGGGTTTGCACCATGCGACTGATGACGCCGATTTTGATGCCGTTGGCGTGTTGCGAGCGGATAAACTCGCCAATGTGTTCCACCGTTAGATGCAAATCTTCGATGTTTTGAGCGTGTTCAATTTGGGTGCTGATGAGTTGTGAATTGTTGCTAAGATATGCCAGCAAATCACTTTGCCCGAGCACGCCAATCACTTGCCCATTGTCGCCAATGACAGGCAGTCGATGCACCCGATAACGAATCATTTTCAGCAACGCATCGCTTAAATCTTGGTCGCTGGTGATGGTGTGTAACTCAAATTTGGCAAAATGCTGACAAGAGGTATTTGCCATGTCGGTTTGCTGACTGACCGCTCGGCAAATGTCGGCATCGGTGATGATACCTAGCGTCTCTTTGTCGTCTTCTTTATGCACCAAAAGATGCTTTAAGCCTGCTTGGGTCATGACTTGCGAGGCAGTGAGCAAGCTATCATCAGCCGATATTTGATGCACGGGCAATAAGGGCAGTTGGCTGATGGGTTGCAATATAAGCTGTTGGTGCTGTACTTGACTGCTACTTGTACTTGGTTGCTTGGATTTTGATGCCGACTGTTCTAAGGCTTGCACTCGCTCGCTAATGTCCCCCGACAATAAATGTCGTACAAGATGGTTTTGAGTAGATAAGCGGTCAATCGCTTCGGCTTCCACCTGCAATAACAAGGATTGGTCTGTGGCGGTATAACGGTAGGATAAATGGGTAGAATCGGGCCTAAGTGAGTAAATAGAGACAGGCTTTCGAGCATCAAACCAATCGTTGCGAGTGTCCGTGGCACTGTAATCGGCGACAAATTCTTCTGCTTCATTTTCGGTAGACGCTGAATTGATGAGGCGTTGTTCAATATGCCCTTTTAACACCACATAAAATTGCTGGCATTGCTCAGGGCTGAGTGATTGTCCCTTGTCTAAATAAAGCACTTTACTGCGATGGGTGACGCTGGCTCGCTCGGAAGCGGACAACACGTCAAACGGGGGCTGGGAAAAATCAAGACGAGTCATAGCCAATCCTTGGCATGATTTATGAGATATTACAGGTCACTATACGCCTAATTCCATAAAATTAACAAGGGTTTAGCCATGCTCATCAATCCAATCCACAGCCATCTGCCATAGGGCAGGGGCTTTGGCTTGAGTTTTTCTACTAAAATAACCCATGTGTCCGATGTATTTTAAACCAAACTCTTTGGGTTCAAACATACGTTTTTCAAAGGGCATTTTAGTAAATACCCGTGTCATGTCGTCTATGTTTTTGCTGTTGGCAATGTCGTCATCGCTAAAGCCGAGCCATACCGCAGGCTTGTCAAACTCGTCATAAAAATGTGTGTGAATGGTTTTGCCAAAGGCGGTTTTGATATATCCTGACCCATTGCACCAGTCTCGCCATTCACGGGCAACATTGCTTGGCAATGGCTCGCCCATGCCCACTTTGTGCGATGGCGTGTAGCCCAAAGTGGTGTTGCTGGCAGGAATCATCACGTTCATAAACAGATTGGCTTTCGCCTTAAACGGGTAGTCCATGTTGGCGATTTGCCCTGATGAACAGGCGACATTAAACACTGAAGATAAATCCTTCCAATTGGGCATCAAGCCAATCAACTGACCGCCCGCACTATGCCCGACAAGATGATAAGTCGCGTTAGGAAATTGATCTTGTAATGCTTCTAGCATGGCAGGCAAGTCGTGCCGTCCCCAACTGATCAGCGACGCATCACACTTGGCAAGTGGACAGGTAAGCGAGTCGCCAATGCCTTCGTTATCAAACGTCATCACGCCCATGCCATGACTGGCTAAATGACTGGCAAACGCATGGTAAAACTGGCGTTTGATACCTGTGGCTGGGGCTATCAACACTGCTTGTTGTAGCTTTTCCGCTGGCGTGTCGGTAGGCACATAACAAGTAGCAGTAAGCGGTTGCCCTCGATCCGAAAGGACAGTTAATGTTTTAGAATACGGCTCGGTTGGCATAATAGATTCCAGAATACAAAATAATTACACGCAAGACAGTTCTCAAAATAGCCTAAGTAAAATTGAGCTTATTCAGATGTTTAGACTACGGATAAAGGTGAAAGACTTGGTATTAAGCTTCTATTGCTATTGAGGTTCAACGACATCGTTGCCAATATCATTCTTCAACACCACACGGTAACGAGCTTTGCCATGTCGAACATGTTCGATAGCATCGTTAACTTGAGACATAGGATAGGTCTCGACAATCGGCTCAACACCGGTGCGAGTGGCAAACTCAATCATTTGTCGAAGTTCAGCTACCGAACCCGTCGGCGATCCTGCCACAGATTTTGCCCCACCGATTAAGTTAAATGCCTGCACATCCAATGGTTTAAGTACAGCACCAACAAAATGCAATTTGCCTTCGGGCTTTAGTAAGCTCAAATACACGTTCCAGTCGAGTGCCACATTCACGGTTGAAATGATTAAATCCAGCGAGCCTTTGGCATTATCTAAAGCGTCGGTATCTGTGGAGTCTAAAATGTGATGAGCCCCCATTTTTTTAATTTCATCATACTTCTCGGGGCTTGAGCTAAATGCAGTGACTTCACAGCCCCAAGCATTTAAAAACTCAAGTGCCATATGACCCAATCCACCAATTCCAATCACGCCCACTGTTTTGCTGGCATCCATTTTATGTTGAATGATAGGACGAAAAACGGTAATGCCACCTCAAAGTAGGGGTCCAGCTTTGCTCACATCAATGCCATCTGGCATCGGAATAACCCACTGCCACTGAGCACGTACTTTATTGGCAAATCCGCCTTGTTGATGTCCACCCGCAATTGTGGGTACAGCGTCGAGGCAGACATTTGCCTTGCCCGCCAAACAATAGTCGCAGTGCTGGCAGGACTGAGCTGTCCAGCCCACGCCCACAGTTTGTCCGATCGCTAAACCCTTAACCGCCTCTCCCATTCGTGCTACAGTTCCGATGATTTCATGCCCGGGCACAAGCGGGTATTGGCTTGCTCCCCATTCGTTATCAATCATGGACAAATCTGAATGACAAATGCCACAATGGCTGACCTTAATTTCTACTTCATCTAATCCAAGCTCGCCTGCATCAAATTCATATGGTTCTAGCTTTCCGCCTGCTTCTTTAACCGCATAGGCTTTGATGGTGTTGTTGTCTGTGAGTGCCTCGTTTTTGGACGTAAAATCAGTTGACATAGGGATTCCTGTGCTTTTATTCATTTCAATTGAAGAGATAGCATCATAGCAAAAAACCTTTTGACCGCCACCAGCCCGTAACATAACTTACACGGTGGGTATGCTAAGATAAATATGAAACTGTCTATGAATAATTTTTGCGAGTTTCAAAACCATATCCATTAATCAAACGACAAACCAATAAAAATTAAATGATAAACCAAATAGGAAACCATATGAATTCTGCCACAGCATCCAGCACTGTAGCCACTCAGCCTGATACCATTACCAGTAAAGACTTGGAAAATGTAGAACAATTGATTGATAAATCCGACATTAGACAGCCTTTGGTTGCCGTCTATTGCGGGTCTCGCATGGGCAATAACGAGGTGTATGCCAAGTCTGCCGCTGAACTTGGCGAAAAATTAGCAAAGGCGGACATGGGGTTGGTGTATGGTGGGGCAAGCATCGGATTGATGGGTACGGTTGCCGATGCGGTGATGGCAAGCGATGCCCCAGTTGTGGGAGTGATGCCCACATTTATGCTCGAACACGAAGTCGCTCACAACGGTTTGACCCGATTGCATTTAACCGACACTATGCACACCCGCAAAGCCATCATGGCGGAATATGCCGATGCGTTTGTGACCTTGCCAGGCGGGCTGGGTACGCTTGAGGAAATCATGGAAATCGCCACATGGCGACAGCTTTACCAACACGAAAAGCCGATGCTAATTATGAACATCAACGGCTATTATGACCGTTTGCTTGACCACCTTCGCCACACCGCCGAGCAAGGCTTTATGAGCGAGGCGGATTTAGACCGATTAGTCGTCTGTAATACGGTTGATGAAGCGATTGAGCGGTTATCGGGATTGGTTCAAGTTAAAGATGAGATTGATACGTCTAAGATATAAAATCCCGATTCACCCCACCCATAGCCGTGGGAAATTGGCGGGCAGTTGCCGTTAAATATGCCACTCGATCAATATCATTGACATTATATTTCGCTAAATAATCCCACCGATGTTCGTCACGCTCGGCATCTGACGACATCGCTAATAAGCCTATTTCCGCCAATGCATCCACCACCACGTCCGACGCTTGCAACGCCGACGACGCTTTGACGTTTTCGGCTCGGGCGTAGCGTTTGTCCTTATAAACGCTCATGTCAGCTACTCGTAGCGTGTCATCTTCACCTGGGATTTGTTGCCCACCATATAAGGCTTTGCCCACCACTGTGGCACTGGCAAAACTGGGCACAAACTCTGCCACTTGCTCAATTGCTTTTTGGCTACGGGCATCTAAAATTGGTTGGTCATCTTCGCCCGTCCAGTCGCTATCTATATAGCGTCGATAGTCGTCTTTGAGCCTTGGTTGATTGCTTGGTTTATCGCCATCTTGCTCAAGTTTCGCCAATCCATCGGGGAACAAAGTCACCTCATGATTCATGCTATGAATTTGGAAGTTACCATCGGGGTATGGGGTAAGCTGTACCATGCCATGCGGTGTGCCCCGTGTGCCGTGAATGATGAGTTCGGGCATGAGTCCGCCCATTTTTTCTGGTGACCAATGGGTGACATACGAGGCTTTGAATTCCACCATGCGGGTCACGTCCACGCCCGCCATGTCATCAATCACGCCAGTGCGAAATCCACTAGCATTAATCAGAAAATCCACGTTAATTTGTTGGGACTTGCCATCATGCTCATTGCGTTGATAATTAATCTGCCAACTTTGCACCTCGTCACCGTCCGTAATGGGCGTAACCTGTTTGACTAACGTGTCAGTATGCACATGAGCATTCGGTAAATCATTGAGTGCCAGCGTTGCCGAAGCGGACATACGAAAAATATTCCAGCCATATTCATTCACTAAAATCAGCGGAAATTTAACTTTGTCCAAATTGAGCTTTTTGGCAATGGGTATCATCCATTCATCGGGCGTTTGTGGTTCGGCAACTTGCGGTGAGTTTGCCAGCCGTTCGACGTCAGCTCGGTCATACAAACGATAATAATCTTCAGGTTCACCTATGACTTTATTGGCAGGGTCATTGGCAATTAACTCACGATATTTCGCCACCAGTTTGTCGAGGCGAGGTAATAAGTCTTCGGGCGTGCCCTCGTCGCGAGTTGGCACCGCACACCCTGTGGGACGCACGTCGACCGTGGGGGGATACTAGCGTAAAATTTCGACGCATTGTTCCAGCAAAGCTAAGCAGTCTTCATCGGGAATTTCTCGATACAAGTTGCCCCCTGCATGCAGATGACACATGGGCGGTCCACTAATCAAACTGGGCTTGCGTTCAAATAAATGCACTTGGACGCCCATTTCTGCTAAACGAATGGCAATGGTCGAGCCAGCTGTGCCACCGCCAACGATACCAACGGTTAAGAGGTTGACGTTTGTCATGACGTTAGAGGAATGCGAATGAGATAAATCGGTACTTTGTGCCATAATATGCTTAATTGATGCTTATTTATTTTGAATAATTTTAGGATTGATAACTGTTCGCTATTATAAGGATAAATGGTGATAAGCTGATGAATTGCAACGCAAGTGACTTGGATTAAGACATAAAATATACAGTAGAGTGTGCACAAATTTTTGAAGTTTAATTTTGTACTCATTCCAACAAGGTTTTTTAATGGCTCATATAAATAAACTGCATACGACGACTCATACAACTACTAATGCAACCACTAAAGATGCTTCAAAAAAGTTTAAAGGAACGGTTGCTAAGTGGCACGACGATAAAGGCTTTGGATTTATTGAAAGTGAGGACGGATCATCGCATTTTTTTCATGTGTCCCAGTATCGTCCGCCGAAGCGTCCCGAGTTGGGCGAACAGGTCGTTTATGAGTTGGGCGAGGATAACCAAGGACGACTTCAAGCCAAAAATGTGCAGGAATTGGCGTTTGTCCAAACCTCAATGCAAAAGTCTCGGCAAAGACAAGTGGCAAGGCAAAATCAAAAAGATAGAAGACAGCAAGCTCGCAGGCAACATCAAGCGTCGTTTGCAGCGGGACAAAAAAAACGTTTGTTTTTGGTGATTGGGCTGTTTACCGTACTGACGGTCATTGCTTTATTCGGTGATTTGCCATGGTGGATAGTCGGTTGGTATGCAGTGATGGGTGTGGTGACGTTTATGACCTATTATAAGGATAAACAATCGGCACAAAACGGGGCATGGCGAACCCCCGAATC
>JAAXIL010000083.1:5674-8533 GCA_012270355.1 Psychrobacter sp. | reverse complement strand
ATGCGTCTGTGCAAACAAGATGCCACGTTGGAATTAAGCTTCAAATCTATCCTAGATGAGGCGATGCCCGATGATTTTCGTCCGTGGTTTGAGTGGCAAGTGCCTCGATCTCGCAAAGTGTTGTTTGGGCATTGGGCGGCACTCAAAGCCGAAGTGGATTTACCCAAAGCTCGGGCATTAGATGGGGGCTGTGTGTGGGGCAATAAGTTGGTGGCATACCGCTTGCAAGATGAAAAAATCTTTGCGGTGGATAATCCGAAGGCTTAATTGGCTTAGCTGGTTAGAAGTCACCTCAATGTCTTCGCTTGCCGAAGATGCTCTTGATGTTCAAACAACAAAGGCAACAATTTACCCGTCACCCAAGGCAAACGCCAGCCCGTTAAACCACTTGGAAGCTTGGCTATCAGTTCAGTTTGTTCGTCTTTGCTTAAGTCAGCAAACGGCATGCCAGTAGGGCTATCAAAAGCCACGACCTCATAAGCGTCATTCAACCATTTTTTTCGCATGAGCACGGACCCATCAATGCCCGTGTCTAATGACCATTCATGAATGATGCCTTTTACCGCTCGGCTCAAGGTTTTATCCTTAGAACGGTAAGGCGGAACGGGTGGGGCAGGACTGATTAAAGACGATTGTTTGGCAGACTGTCTTGCCTCATTGATAACGGCGAGCAATTCCTCACCATAGGTGCGAATGACCTGCCGATGAATGCTGGTATGGCTCAAGGCTTTAAGCGATTTAGGTAAATTGGTGACAATCTCTCGCATCGCTTGTTTGCGTAAAATAAAAGTGCGGGGTTGATTGGTCGCTCGGGCAAGGGCTTCTCGCCAACTGCTCACCGCTTGCAACACCGCCATCTGCTCAGGCGAATAGCGATAATCTGCCATTGCTAAATAGGTGGCATCGTCCTCAAGTGTGGCAGTGTCGTACAGCTCAAACGCATAGAGCTGGCAGTCTTGCCATACCGCATCCAGCCAACCGGTAGCAGACAGTTGGTCCGTAATGCCAGCATAGAGGGCATGCAAATAGCGCACGTCATCCACTGCATAACTTTCTTGCTCAGCAGACAAGGGGCGGGCAAGCCAGTCGGATTGGCTGTGGGCTTTGTCGATATGAATGCCAAGTTCAGATTCAATCGCCTGTTGATAGCCCATTTGCAGTTGACCTGTCAAAAAAGCCAAGGCAATTTGCGTATCAAACACATTGGTGAGGGCAGGGCAGTCGGCAAGCAAATAAAATATGCCCAAATCCTCACCACAAGCATGCCAAATCATCAAAGGCAATTCGCTGAGTGCTTGCCAAAATTCGCTTAACGCCAGCTTTGGTGCATCAAGCAGATAAATCGCCTCACCCGTGTTGAGTTGCACCAACGCCAAGCGAGGATAATAGGTGTCTCGTTTGATAAACTCGGTGTCGAGAGCCAGCCAATCTAGCGTGTCAATGTGGTGGGTCAGATCATCTAACGCTTCTTGCTCGTGTATCCAATGCACGGGCAAAGCTTGCATATCAGCCAATAGACTGGTTGTGTCTACGGACGTTTCTGTCAGTAGGTTGGTTTGGAATAGGTTAAGTGGTGAGGATTCGCCATTAAAATTGGACGTTGCATCGGTAGGCTTAGTGTGATCAGCTTGAGAAGAAGTCGTCATAGTTGTGACCGTCTGCGGATGGCTTGAGCCAGCGTCATGCTGTCCAAATAGCCCAGCTCACCGCCCATCGGAATCCCTTGTGCCATCTGTGTGATGGTATCAACATGGTTTTGCACCGCATCTTTGATGAAATGTGCCGTGGTTTGACCTTCAACCGTGGTGCTGGTGGCTAACATCAACTCTTCGACAGGTTCTGCTTTCAGTCGTCGCACCAACTGGTCAATGTTAAGGTCATCGGCACTCACGCCATCAAGTGGGGATAAATGCCCGCCAAGCACAAAATAACGTCCCCGATAGCCTGCGGTTTGCTCCAGTGCCATCACGTCGCTGGCGGTTTCAACCACACACAGCACGCTATCATCACGGCGAGGGTCAGCACAAATTGGGCAAATGTCGTCATCGCTAAACGAATGACACCGCTCACATTCGATGATGCCTTCCATCGCCACGTCCAATGCTTGAGCAAGTGCCATGCCTTGCGGACGCTTTTGGTTCAGCAAATGCAGTGCCATGCGTTGAGCGGTTTTGTTGCCCACTCCTGGCAGAACTTGCAATTGCTTAACCAGATTGTCAAATTTTGGCGTGAGCAAAGTTTTTCCTTATTTAGACTGTATTAGCTAAACAAACCTTGCATGCCTGGTGGCAACCCCATGCCACTGGTGGCATTGGTCATGGTCTGCTCTGACAATTCATCGGCTTGACGAACCGCATCGTTGATGGCAGCGGCAATAAGGTCTTCAATCATGTCGGGTTCGTCCTCAAGTAGGCTTGGGTCAATCGACAACCGTTTGACCACGTGTCTGCCCGTCATCGTCACTTTAACAAGTCCGTTGCCTGCTTCGGCTTGAACTTCTTTGTCCGCCAAATCTTTTTTGGCTTGCTCAACGTTGGTTTCGACCTGCTTTTGCATGGCTTGAGCTTGTTGCATGAGGGCTTGAATGTTCATGGTTATTCCTGTTTTTGAATGAAGAGGGTTTCATAATAGGCTTTAACAATAAGGTGTGAGCAAGATAGTCACTATCTAAACTTTAGGTCATTATACGATAATGTAAGCCCCTCGTCTAAACGGGATTAACCAAACGCCTAAACCAACGCATCTAGACACCGTTTTAAGTCGTTAATAATATCGTCCACGTCTTCAAGCCCGACCGATAGGCGAATCAAGCCATCGTTCACGCCTGCTGCTTGGCGAGCCTCTGCCCCAATGCGGTAG
>JAAXIL010000083.1:0-5636 GCA_012270355.1 Psychrobacter sp. | reverse complement strand
AAATCATGGGAAGGGTGGCGTGGCCGACCCGAGACAGGCACGGCGGTAACGGCAGGATGATCGTTTAAAAACTGAGCGACTTGATTGGCGTTGTCACAGTGAGCTTGCATTCTAAGTTTGAGCGTTTCTAAGCCTTTGGTAAACACCCAAGCATTAAACGGACTCATCGTAATTCCGCCTGAACGAATGGTTTTGAACGCCGCATCCATCAGCTCATCACTACCCACTAATGCCCCGCCCAGCACCCGACCTTGTCCATCAAGGTATTTGGTAGCAGAGTGAATGATGATGTCTGCCCCAAAATCAAGTGGCTTTTGCACCGCAGGCGTGGCGAAACAATTATCTACCGCAAATAATGCCCCATGCTCGTGAGCCACGTTGGCGACAAGTTGTAAATCCGTGATTTGTCCCAGTGGATTGCTGGGGCTTTCGCAATACAGTAGGCGAGTGTTTGGTTGGATAGCGGTTGCCCATGCGTCGTTATCGAAGCAGTCCACATAGCTGACCTCAATGCCAAACTTGGTAAACAAGTTGTTAAATAAGCCAATGCTTGAACCAAACAGCTGCTTGGCGGCAAGCAAATGGTCGCCTGCTTTTAGGTAGGTTAAGCACATGGTTAAAATTGCCCCCATGCCCGAAGCCGTGGCAACTGCTCGCTCGCCCTCTTCTAAGGCTGCCAGTCGCCGCTCAAAGGTGCGTACCGATGGGTTGGTGTGGCGAGAATAGACATTGCCCTTTTTGCTGCCATCGAAATGAGCTGCTGCTGCTGCGGCATTGGCATACACATAAGAACTGGTGGTAAAAATTGGCTCAGAATGTTCGCCTTCGTCGGTGCGATGCTGTCCTGCCCGTACGGCTAGGGTTTGCATGGCATAACCTGCATCCAAATCAAGGGCATCGTTTTGCCAGTTGGCATCAAGTTGGGGGTCAAATTCACTCATGTTATGTGTACCGAAAAGTTAATAAAAATTTTTATGATTGTTTTTGATAAAAAATAGTGTCGTCTAAGGCGACTTCAAGCATTCAAACATAGAAAGATAGCATCTTACTCATCGTTTGTTTAAGTCAAAATTTGATTAAGGATAGGGCGTGGTTAGCCATTCGGCTTAATTTGAAGAAATTAGAACGTTAAACCAATAAAGTTACGAGCGATAAAATTGCAAAAGCATAACACGAGCGGTTAACTCCCACGTTACAAAAAGGTTAAAATAACCGACTGATGGCAATGTTTGTCATGCTAATGTCATGATGCCATGCTAAGGGCTAATCATAATGCTATTTATTGATGGCAAAGCTAAACAGAGGCAATAAAGGATAATATACACGCATGTGGCATGACGAAAAAAAGCAAAAGGTTGGGTTTAGTCAGATAGGGCGACATGGTCGAAAAAATCAGATTACACTGTCAGTTCATCGTCCTATCGGCACGGCAATGTGTCTAAGCCTTATGTTGGGTTTAAGCGGCTGCCAAAGTCTGCCGGCCAATCCGCATACCGAAGACAGCTTGAGCGTCAATCAGCGATTACAAACCATCTATGGTAATGAGCGTGTCGATGGTCGTGGCGTGAGTGATGATGACCTTGCCCGTGCCATCACCGAACAAAACGAATTGCATCCCGATTTGTCAGGCTATCACCCCATCGTTACAGGGGAGAACGCCTTTGCTGCCCGCAGTATGCTGACGCAAATGGCGAAAAAAAGTATCGATGTGCAATATTACATCTGGCATAACGATCAAGCGGGGCAGTTGCTTCTTAAAGACCTATGGGAAGCGGCAGAGCGGGGCGTGATGGTGCGGTTGCTTCTCGATGACTTTAATAACAACAAAAAGCTCGATGCCACGTTGCTACGCTTTGCCAGTCACCCCAACATTACGGTGCGTTACATGAACCCGATGGTGCATCGCACCGTGCCGATGCTCAATTATGTGACCGATTTTAGACGCATCAACCATCGCATGCACAACAAAAGCATGACCTTTGATCGGCAAATCAGCATCATCGGCGGACGCAATATCGGCAACGAATACCTAAGCAATAGCAAAACCAGTCAATTTGCCGACCTAGACGTAATTTTGATTGGGCAAGTGGTGGCGGATATTTCCGAGAGCTTTGCGGATTATTGGGCGTCACCCTTAGCCTTTGATGTGCAAACTGTGGTGGATAAAGATACGGTACACGAGGTCACCGATGGCAAGGACGCAAGCTCGGACTTTTTAGCCAATCTCGACCAAATCAATCCTGATGGCTCGGGCGATGTGGTCAGTAGCTTGTCGGTCTACAAACGAGTCATTGAAGATTCCACGATTGATACCGACCTCATCAACAAACGGGTGCCGTTTCGATGGACGTCCATGCAGTTTTTGGTGGACGATGTGAGCAAAATCGCCCAAACGGCAGACCCCAACACCTATTTGGTGCAACAATTAAGAACCTTGCTGGGCAAGCCTACTATAGACATGACCAGAATTTCTTCTAATTTTGAGCCGACCGATTCAGGGGCAAATACTCTGATTCATCTGGCTCAACAAGGGGTGAAAGTGCTAATTTTAACCAACTCATTTCATGCGACAGACGTAACCGCCGTGCATTCGGGCTATGCCGAGTGGCGAAAACCGATGCTTGAGGCGGGTATTACTTTATATGAGCTAAAAGCCACTGCCAGCGAAGAAGACCGAGAAAACAAGCTGTGGCGGGCAAGAAGCCAATCGTCTACCAGCTTGCACGCCAAAACTTTTGCCGTCGATGACCACAATGTGTTTATCGGGTCGTACAACGTCGACCCCCGTTCGGCAAATATCAACACCGAAATGGGGGTGCTGATTAACGACAATGAGCTGGCTCGCCAGTTGCACAATGCTTTGGGCAAAGACTTGCTCAAACAGTCTTATAAAGTGACGCTGGGTGACAGTGGCAACCTGCAATGGGAAACCCTACAAGATGGCAAATCTGTGGTGTTGACCAAAGAACCATACATAGATTTAGCCGATAAGATATGGCTTGGGATCATGTCGCATTTGCCGATTGATTGGCTACTGTAGGCAACGCTACCATCTTTTTTAGATGGTTTTTGGGTTACAGATTTATCGACAGACTTTTTGCCCCATATCACGTATCATACGTGGTTTTATCGTGTTTGAATTTTCTATCTCATTTGATCATGTCTACGTCCGTTTCTGCATCAACTAACCCATCGCAATACCCCGCTCACAGAGGCATCAGTCGCCGACAAGTGGCTATCATTTGTGTGAGTAACATCGTTGCTTGTTTCGATTTTTTGCTGTTCTTTTATTTAGGCGGTGTCTTTAGCGAGGCTTTTTTTCCTGACCAAAATAATCCTGTCATTCATAATTTGCAAATGCTCGGTATTTTTACCGCAGGTTATTTGAGCCGACCTTTGGGCGGGCTATTGATTGGACGCTATGGCGATGTGTATGGACGCAAACAGGCATTTTTGGTGAGTATGTCGTTTATCGCCATCGCCACGTTGATGACCGCTGTGTTGCCCACTTATGCTCAAGCGGGCGTTTTAGCTCCGCTGTTGTTTTTATTTGCCCGCATTTTACAAGGCATGGCGTTCGGGGCTTATGCTCCATTGGGCTGGGTGTTTGTGGCGGAGCATGTGGCTCGGCATCGCCTTGCCACTTATTGCTCTATCGTGAGTGCCAGTTTTGTGGTGGGCGTGCTACTATCCAACCTCTTTTTTAGTATGATAGAAAGCTATTTTACCTTTGAGCAATTTGTGGCATACGCTTGGCGACTGCCCTTTTTGCTTGGGGCGGTGCTAGGCTTTGTCATGCTGGCCTTTTGGCACAAACTGGATGAGACGCCCGCATTCATCGAACAAGCCCCCAGATCCAGCTATTGGGCGGGCATCAAACATATTAAACCCTCATGGCAACGCTTTAGTAGCCTATTTTTGGCAGGGGTCATGACGTTTATTATCTCGAGCTTATTTGTGGTGGTGGTGCTGATTTTGCCTGAGCTAGTGGCGTTGAAGTTTAGCATTGATGAAGTGATGCTTGGCTATTCGCATGGGCTTGGGCTGTTATTTATGGTGATGGGCTGTGTGTTTTATGGACTAATTGCCGATAACACCTCGACAGGGAAAACCCTCATGTTTGGCTCACTGATTTTTATGATTCAAACGTGGGCGTTTTATTCGCACCTACAAAACGGCTCGGGCAATTATGTGTTGGTCATGTATGCCCTGTTGGGATTTTGCTCGGGCATCATTGGCTTGTGCGTGGCGGTGATGGTGCAGTTGTTTGTGACTCGCAATCGCTTGACAGCAGTGTCGCTCATTTACAATAGCGTTTATGCAGTGGTGGGGGGTATGTTACCTTTCGCGTTGTTCTACGCGACCGAGCGTTTGAGTTTTGCCCCTGCCTTATACTTGGCATTTGTGGGGCTGATTGGTTTTTTGATGGGGTTTTATGTCCTACGCTTGCCAGGATTTGCTCACGCATCCCCGACGACCAATACCGCTTTATCCTAGCCTTAACCGCCAACGCATCGTACTAATACTCTGTTATTGATGGAAAAGCCATGCTTGCTGACATGACTCAAAAACGCATCTCAGTTGCCCCGATGATCGACTGGACAACAACCGACTATCGTTTCTTCGCCCGCCTATTTAATCCGCATTTATACCTCTATACCGAGATGATTTCTACCTCGGCACTCATTCATGGTAATACTGCTCGTTTGCTTCGCTTTGATGCCAGCGAGCGTCCGCTGGTGCTACAGTTGGGCGGGGCAGACCCAAGTGAGATGGCTCATTGTGCCCGCCTTGCCCAAGACTACGGCTTTGATGAGGTGAATATCAATGTAGGGTGCCCGTCGGATCGAGTGCAACACAACAAAATTGGGGCGTGCTTGATGGCAGAGCCTGATACGGTGGCAAATTTGGTTCAGGTGATGCAAGCCGAAGTGGACATTCCCGTGACCGTCAAACACCGCATCGGTATTGATGACTTCGACAGCTACGAGTTTATGCGTGACTTTGTGGACACCGTTGCCGAAGCAGGGTGTCGGCGGTTTATTGTGCATGCTCGCATCGCCTGGTTACAGGGGTTAAGCCCAATACAAAACCGAGAAATCCCGCCCCTTCGCTATGAGGACGTGTATCGCCTCAAGCCAGACTTTCCCAAGCTGTTGATTGAAATCAATGGCGGAATCACGACTGTGGACGAGGTAAGAACGCACCTCAATCATGTCGATGGGGTAATGCTTGGGCGAGCAGGTTATCAAAATCCCTATGTGCTTGCCGAACTTAACGAATTGTGGGAAACGCCTGTGCCGACACGGGCAGAAATTTTGGCGAAACTGTTGCCGTATTTAGAAAGCCAAGTCGAAAACGGTGAACCCTTGCCTTCGCTGGCACGGCATTATTTGGGGTTGTTTCAAGGCTTACCGGGGGCAAGAAAGTGGCGACAGGCACTCAGTGGTAAACAACATTTAACCGTCGATGAGATACGGCAGGCAGGCGAGAGAACGCTAGGGATTATTGAAAGAATGGATACATCAAATTAACCCTGCAATCTAACATACATCCACATTGCCACGCCGTTGTTTAGAATGTGAATCAGCACGGGTAGCCACAGCGATCCCGACTTATAACGAGCAAAACTCAAA